>CAZZUX010000002.1:0-92535 GCA_964657395.1 uncultured Ktedonobacteraceae bacterium | reverse complement strand
CAGTGCTTCCTGGTATTTTTTGCTGATCTTCATCGTGACCTCCACCGGCGTCAATTTGCGGGAAGGGACGACCTTCACCGATTTAACGTTGCCGATGGTCACGCCTTCCAGCGCTACCGGGGCGCCGACCTTCAGCCCCGCAGCATTCTCAAAGTAGGATCGGACAGTGATTTTTCCGGTGACTAACCCGCCGGTATCGCCCGACATGAAGAAGACTAGAGCCGTCAATGCGACAAGCGCCGCCAGAACCAAGACTCCGACTTTAAGCTGAGACCAGCGGACTTCCTGTTGACTGGGCACATATCTCCTTACAAACGAAAATCGCTTCCATCCAGCTGTGCTGCTCAGCCTAAGACTAACAAAAAGCTGTTCTTACCCAACCCGGGAATCGGATGCATCGGGTGCTGCTGTAAATGTCTTCCCTAGGATGTATCGCTACTCGCAGACGTTGCAGGGATTTTGGCTTCCTGGCAGGTCTCCCTCCATATTCACTACAGCCATGGCAAGCGCGGCAGTGTGAGTGAGCGAAAGCGTGATCCGCTCCACACCCTGGCTGAAGGCGAGCTCGGCAGCGCGGCCGCTCAGAACCATGGTCGGAGCCTGTCCCTGGAGGCGCCGTACTTCAAATTCACGCCAGTTCACGCCTCGACCGATGCCCGTGCCGAGAGCCTTGGCCGCTGCTTCCTTGGCAGCGAAGCGGGCAGCAAAGCTCTCGACAGCCCCGATCCGCCGGGCCTGGCAATAAGCTGCTTCGCCCGGAGTATAGATGTGTTTCAAAAACCGGTCGCCGAACCGGTCGAGCGAGCGGCGGATCCGTTCGACTTCGATCAGGTCAATGCCCGAGCCCAGGATCATGCTGTCTCCGATCAGTTTTGGCTGCGAACCACGCAGCATACCCGCTACGTGACCATACTGCAGTCTTCTGCGTATTCCGGCTCACGCGCCTTGCGAGTCTATCCGATGCATGGATCATGGAGCCTTCCCCTTCCAAGCCCATGGATGACATCTTTACAGCTGGACAGCCGTTGCTGCAGCTGCGCGCCTTTTCCATGGAGGGAAACGGGCAGATCTCGAGATTACTGCCGAGCGCCTTGACGGCCTCCGGAGCCTGGGTTCTACGGCACGAGCTCGCAAACGGTGTGCTGCGTTTCCTCTTCGAATTTGAACGATCCAATGGCATGAACGTTTACATCATGCTGGTAAGTGCAGGCCTGGAGCTTACGCGAAATTCACACCTCATCTTCACCAGCTTCTGCCAGCGTACTCATAATCTTCCGCATCCGCAGACCAGGCTGGTATCTACCTGCGACCTGGAGATTCGCGAACTTGCCGATGATGCCGGATCCAGCGAGCCACTCTTCGGGGGGAACTCCGCAGCTTAGGCGGCTCAGGCTTCCACCAGGCCGTAGCGGCGCTGCCAGGCATCTTTCAGGCGGTTCCAGACCAGGGTCTTCTCCGTCGGTGTGCTTTCGTCATCGGCAATGATGACGAAGCGCGACGCCTCCGTCTTGGCCTGCTCCAGCAGTTCACGATCGCGCAGCAGGTCGGCAACTCGAAACTCGGGAAGACCGGCCTGGCGCGTTCCGAAGAACTCTCCCGGTCCGCGCATCGCCAAATCCAGCTCTGCCAGCTCAAAGCCATTCTGGGTGCGCACCATCGCATTCAGACGCTCCTCCGCCTGCACCGATACCTTGAGGCCGGTCAACAGGATGCAGTAACTCTTCGCAGCACCGCGGCCGACTCGACCGCGCAGCTGGTGCATTTGCGCCAGGCCAAAACGTTCGGCATGCTCAATCACCATCACGGACGCATTGGGTACATCCACTCCGACCTCGATCACCGTCGTCGAGATCAGCACATCGATCTCCCCGCGCTGAAATCTTCGCATGATGATGTCTTTGTCATCCGCATCCAGCCGTCCATGCAGCAGGCCAAGTCGCAGACCCGCCAGGGCACCATTCTTCAGCTGTTCGTACATGTCCGTCGCTGCCTTTAGTGTCGGCTTCTCGAACAGGGCTGCGTTGCTCACGCTGCGCCCGGTGGTCTTCTTCGCTGCTGTTTTCTTTCTGCCCGGCGCAGCCTTCGGTTCCGGCTCCTCGATGGGAAAATCAAGCTCGGGTTCATCCTCCTTCGCCCCTTCAATCACCGGGTACACCACATACGCCTGGTGCCCTGCCTGGACCTGGCGCCGCACAAACTGCCAGACTTCGTCACTGCGCGAGTCAGGCAGCCGTCGCGTCACAATCGGCGTTCGGCCTGGCGGCAGTTCATCGAGGATGCTCACATCCAGGTCGCCGTAGAGTGACAGTGCGAGCGTCCTTGGTATGGGCGTGGCAGTCATGACGAGCGTGTCCGGCTCGCCCTGACCCGGTTTCTTCATCAGCCGGAAGCGCTGCATCACGCCAAAGCGATGCTGTTCATCTACAACCACCAGGCCCAGCTTGTCGAACTCGACTTTCTCTTCAATCAGCGCATGGGTGCCAATGACAACATCGGCCTCACCGTTGGCGATGCGGCGCCGGATGGCACGTTTCCGATCTTCGTCCAGCGAGCCGGTCAACAGCACAACGCGATAGTTGCGCGTGGAGCGCTCCAGCAGCTTACGGGCGCCGATGAAATGCTGGGACGCAAGAATCTCGGTAGGCGCCATGAGCGCGGCTTGGTAGCCATTCTCGATGGCCACCAGCATGGCCTGCAGCGCAACGATGGTCTTGCCGGAGCCGACATCCCCCTGCAGCAGACGCCGCATCGGTCCGGGCTTCTTCATATCATCTACAATTTCGCCGAGTGTGCGTTTCTGCGCCGCGGTCGGATGAAAGGGCAGCACCTCGCGCAGGGCACTGCGTACCTTCGCGTCGGTCGCGAAGCCGATGCCGATGCGCTCCTTCATCTTTTTGCGCTTCAACTCCAGGCCGAGTTCCAGGTAGAAGAGTTCTTCGAAGATCAGGCGCTGATGGGCCGGCGTTGTGGACCCCTGCAGATGTCCCATCGGCGTGCCGGTGACAGGGAAGTGCGCCTGCTGGAGCGCCTGTTCACGGGATGGAAGCGCCAGCCGCTGCAGCAGCTTTTCAGGCAACGTCTCCGGAATGCGACCCTTCAACTCGCCGATCAGTGTGTAGATCACCCGCCGCTGCCAGCGCGACGTCAGGACGGTGCCGCCGAGAGTTTCATACACAGGCGTGATCCTGCCAACTTCGAGTAGCCGAAGCAGTTGCGATTCGTCTGTATTGTCCAGATCGCCGGGCAGCACTTCGAATTGCGGCTGGATCATCTTGAATTTGCCGAGCCTGGAGCGCGAGGCCTCCACTTTGCCGTAGAGTGCCAGCATCTGGCCGACCTTGAAGCGGTCCTTCAGGTAGGTGCCATGGAACCAGATGCACTTCAACGTGTCGACGCCCTGGCCGAGTGTCATCTCGAAAATAGGCATGCTGCGTGTTCGCAGGAGAGTCGTGCCGCGGACTTCGCCGATGATGCTGGCCATCTCTCCAGCGTTGAGCGAGGCGAGGGGAACAGGATTCATACGGTCTTCGTAGCGGAACGGCAGATGGTAAAGCAGATCCTCGACCGTGCGAATACTCTTTGCGGCGAGCGCACCAGCGTGGCGTTCTCCAACACCTTTCACGAACTGCACGGGTGATCCCAGCTCCAGCACTCTGCGATGCTAGAGCATTTGCGTTGCCGCCGCCATGGAACGGCGATTGCCTTGATGGGCAAACCTGCTCTAACCGTCAGTAAGTACTTTCCCGACCCGGCAGGGCTTACTACCTGTGTGCCTTGCCTGCATGCCCAGCGTAGTACACTGCCGTCAACCTGGAGGCCTGCTTGTCGCTATCTATGCAGGAGTCATCAGCTCTACCCACTCTTCGCGCGCCGGCTGCAACGATCGTGCAACTTGACCGTATCTCCAAGTCATACGGGAAGAAAATAGCCATGCAGGATCTCAGTCTGTCGATTGAGGCCGGCAGCATGTTCGGTTTGCTGGGACCGAATGGCTCGGGCAAAACATCCACCATCCGCATGATCGTCGGCATCACTCTGCCAGATTTCGGCCAGGTCAGACTCTTCGGTCAACCATTCTCCCGTGACCACCTCACGCGCATCGGCTACCTGCCGGAGGAGCGCGGCCTTTATAAGAAGATGAAGGTGCTCGACCAGCTGATCTTCATGGGACAAATCCGCGGCCTGGACGCACCTACATCGCGGCTGCGGGCTCAGCAATGGTGCGAGCGTATGGCTATCAGCGACGTGATGGAGAAGAAGACTGAAGAACTTTCGAAAGGCATGCAGCAGAAGATTCAGTTCATCTCCACACTGCTGCACGATCCCGACTTCCTGATCATGGATGAACCTTTCTCCGGCCTTGATCCGGTCAATGCAACGCTGCTGCAGGACACATTGCTGGACCTCCGCCGGGAAGGCAAGGCCATCCTGTTTTCCACGCACCGCATGGACCAGGTGGAGAAGCTCTGCGATTCCATCTGCCTGGTGAACGGCGGCAGGCCGGTACTGCATGGCAGTATGCGCGAGATCAAGAGCCAGTATCCACGCAATCGCATCGTGCTCGACTACGAAGGGGACTCGGCGTTTTTGTCCGATCCTCTCGTCAAAGCATCGACAGAGTCGGTGACAAATTACGGTCGGCGGGCAGAGATCCATTTGAAGCCGGGAGCCGATACGCAGGCGCTGCTGCGACTGTTCGCGCAAGCCGTCCAGGTGTTGAAGTACGAGTTGGTTGAGCCATCCCTGGAAGAGATCTTCATACAGATCGTCGGAGGCACGGTAAATGCCTAGCACCCTGATGCAGAATGCACTGCTGATCGCGAAGCGGGAATATCTGGAGCGCATCCGCTCCAAAGCCTTCAAGATCAGCACTGTCCTGATCCCGTTGATCTTTGGTGCAATCACCGGCGTCTCTATCTTCTCTGCGACGCACCTCGCAGGCGACAGTCATGTCGTGATTGCTTCCAACGATGCCCAGTTGGCCGAAAGCGTACGCGGCGACCTGGCTACGCAGAAACAGGCACCGAAGCAGATCGATGTAAAAGCTCCGGCAAGTCCGTCTGATCTGGATGTTTTAACAAAGCGCGTGGATGACAAGGAGATTGATGGCTACCTTTGGCTGGAAGTCGTGCCAGGCCAGCTGCAGCCGAGAACATCCTATGCATCCCGCTCCTCCACATCGTTGAGTAACGACAGCACCATGCAGCGGGCCGTGCGACAGGCGTTGCTGCGGAAACAATTACAACAGCACGGTATGAGTGCAGATGCTGTGAACCAGCTGCTGCAATCGATCGACATCAAGACGCTACAGGTGAAGAACGGGCAGGCAGTCACCTCCAATTCGGATCAGAATTTCTGGGCTGCCTACGCAATGATGATGCTGCTGTACTTTTCCATCCTCTTCTACGGATTGAACGTCGGACGCTCGGTCATCGAAGAAAAGACCTCACGCATTTTTGAAGTCATGCTTTCGAGCGTCAAAGCCGAATCCATGATGATCGGCAAGCTGCTGGGTGTGGGGGCGGCTGCCCTTACGCAACTCGGCATCTGGTTCGCTGTGGGTGCCCTGTATGCCGGATCGCAGCTGAGCGGTGGCAGCATTCCGTTGCACATCCCACCAACCCTGCTCATCTTTTTCGTAATCTACTTCGTTCTTGGATTTCTCTTCTACAGCTCGCTGAGCTGCGGCCTGGGCGCATGCATGTCGACCGAGCAGGAGATGAACCAGTTCTCCATCATCATCACCCTGCCGCTCATCGTGTCCTTCACCATGTTCAGCTACGTCCTCTCCAATCCAGGCTCGGCGCTTTCGATCGGCATGTCCCTCTTTCCTCCGTGCACGCCATTGATCATGTGTCTCAGGATGGGCGTGCAGATGCCACCGGTATGGCAGCTCGCCTTATCCATCGTGTTGATGGTCGTGGCCATTTACATCGTCCTGTGGCTGGCTTCCCGTATCTACCGAATCGGCATCCTGATGTATGGCAAGCGGCCCAACCTGCCCGAGGTGATTCGCTGGATGCGCTACAGCTAGCCAGTGGCGAAGACCGGATATTCCTTCAGCCGTCGCGTGATGCTCGGCATCGTTCCACGGCTTGCCTCGTGGCTCATCCGGATACTGGCTGCGACTCTGCGCTACACCGATGTCTGCGAGCCTGGCGCCGCACCCGCCGCACCGGACACTTCCGACATCTGGCCGTTCTGGCATCGCTGCCTGCTGCCGAGCGCCTGCCGCTTCAAAGGGCGCCAGCGAGCGACGCTGCTGGTAAGCCCAAGCTTCGACGGGGAACTGATTGCCCGTACCATCGAGCGGTTGGGCTTCCTTACTGCCCGTGGCTCCAGTTCCCGCGGAGGCATGGCAGGCCTGCGCGCACTTGCCCGCGGCATTGAAGCCGGCAGTCCGGCGGTCTTTCCTGCCGATGGTCCGCGTGGGCCGCGCTATCAGCTCAAGCCAGGCACCATCAAGCTTGCACAATTGACAGGCAAGCCAGTGTGCCCGTTCTACGTACTGCCGCAGCGAGCGTGGGTACTGAACTCCTGGGACGGCTTCCTGATTCCCAAACCATTTTCGCGCGTGGCCATCGGCTGGGCGCGGCCTGTATCCATACCGCGCGTGCTGGATGAAGCCGCCTTTGAAGCAGCCAGGCTTGCTGTAGAGGCCGGCTGCGAAAAGGCCAGGCACCTGGCCGAAGCAGAGTTTCAGCAGGCGCCGGGCGGGCCGAATCCGCACAGCTGACTTTCGTCCCCCGCATCAGCGTGGACAGCGCGCGCCCTTAGAATAACCAGAGTGCTTGTTTCCGATTTCAGCTATGACCTCCCCGAAGATCTGATCGCACAGCAGCCGGCTCCGCAGCGGGAGGCGGCGCGGATGCTTGTGCTCGATCGTGCGACGGGATCATGGGACGATTCTGTCTTTGAGGGATTGCCAGGACTCCTCCGTTCCGGCGATGTGCTGGTTCTGAATGACAGCCGCGTGATTCCAGCGAGGCTCTTCGCGCAGCGTGCAAGCCGCGATTCCCGTCAACCAGGCGAGCCCGGCCGCATCGAGATTCTGCTTACAGAAGAGATTGGCCCGTGGCAATGGAAAGCTCTCGCCAGGCCGGGCAAAAAGGTTCCTGTCGGTGAACGTCTGCGCTTTATTCCGCGAGAGAACCAGCATGCAGACAGAATCTTTGAAGCAGAAGTGATTGAGCGCGGCGAGTTTGGAGAACGCGTGCTGCAGTTCACACCGACACAGGATTTCTTCAACACTCTCGAAGCCTTCGGCCACATACCCTTGCCTCCCTACATTCGCCACGCCGACGACACCAGCGATCGCGAACGCTACCAGACTGTGTTTGCGCAACACGGTGGTTCGGTCGCCGTTCCAACGGCTGGGCTTCATTTCACGCCCGCAATCCTTGAACGCATTCGGGCATGCGGCGTCCACATCTGCTACGTCACGCTTCACGTAGGGCTTGGAACGTTTCAGCCCCTGCGTGTGGAAGATGTTGCCGATGTGCAACTCCACGCCGAGCGATACACTTTGCCGGCAGCCACCGCGCAGGCAATCAACGATGCGAAGCAGCAGGGACGGCGCATTGTCGCTGCAGGCACGACGACCGTCCGCACACTGGAGCACTGTGCACAAGCCGCATCCGGGCAGGCTCTAAGCGGACATGCCGGGTCGACCAGCATCTTCATCTCACCGGGCTACCGTTTTCAGATTGTCGACGCCCTTCTTACGAACTTTCATTTGCCTCAATCCAGCCTGCTGATGCTTGTCGCCGCCTTCGCGGGTATCGAGCACACACTGGCCGCCTACCGCCATGCTGTCGCCGAACGTTATCGATTCTTTTCCTATGGCGACTGTATGTTCATCTCATAAGTTTGAAAGCTGAGAGTCTCAATGGCAAAAGCAGAAAAGCAGTCCGGCCACGATAAGCAACCGGTCTTCCTCCTTGATTCCATGTCCTTTATCTTCCGCGCTTATCACGCGATGCAGCGGCAGCGTCCCATGTCCACGCGCAACGGCATACCAACCGCAGCAACCTTCGTCTTCGTCAACATGATCAACAAGCTGCGGCGCGACTTCTCACCGGAATATTTCGCTGCCATCTTCGATACCAGCGCACCCGTGTTTCGCGATGAACGCGCGAAGTCGATCACGACCCTGCGACGCTGGAATTCAAAACTCAAAGATTTTGAAGACATAGCTTATGACGGCTACAAGGCCAACCGTACAGTGATGCCTCCGGATCTTGCACAGCAGCTTCCGTATATCCGGCGGTCGCTCGAGGCCTTCCACATTCCCATCCTTCAGTCAGAAGGCTTCGAGGCCGATGACGTGATCGGGACGCTCTCGCGTAAGGCCGCCGAAGCCGGCCATCCTGTGTACATCGTCTCGAATGACAAGGACATGCTGCAGCTGGTCTCCGATCACGTGAAGGTGATGAACCCGATGAAGGACAACCTGGTTCTCGATCGCGACAAGGTTGTAGAGACGCTCGGCGTGCCGCCTGAGCAGGTGATCGATGTCATGGCGCTGCGCGGAGATTCGATCGACAACATTCCGGGTGCGCCGGGTATCGGCGACAAGGGATCGGTTGAACTGATCCAGCAGTACGGCAGCGTGGAAGGAGTTCTTGATCATGCCGACGAGATCAAGCGCAAAACCTACCGGGAGTCTCTGCAGAATAATCGCGACACCATCCTGCTCAGCAAGGAGCTGGTGACGATCGACTGCGCCGTGCCAATGGCGCTCGACCTTGAAGCCATGCGTACACTGCCCCCGGATACCAGTGCCTGTCGCGCACTGTTCAACGAGCTTGAATTCACGACCATGCTGAAGGAGCTTGCGCCGGATGTTCAGACGAACACGCTGGACCACCTTCTGACGCCGGACGCCGCAGCCTGGAAGCGCTTTAGCGACAGCGCTCGCGAGCATGGCTTCGCGCTTGCCCTCGACGCCTCACTCCTTGAAACGTTGACGGAGCAGATTGCCGCTGCCGAGACAGAAGCCATCGAGGAAGAAGCGCCCGTCCTGCAGACCATGTCCATGCTCGACATGTTTGACAGCCCGCCTGAAGAGACCGAACCCGCTGCACGGGTGCTCCATCTCGCAGTGTCAGCCGGCGCCGATGAAGCACTGCTGTTGAAGCTGGATGAACCTTATGCGGTTGAGCTTCGAAGCTTGTTGGCGGACGCCCAGATTCCCAAGGCGGTCCATGATCTGAAGGGCACTCTGCGAGTTCTTGGCCAGCATGGCATTGAGATGGCAGGCGTGCGTGATGACATCATGCTTTATTCCTACCTGGTGAATCCGACGCACTCCACGCACCGGCTTGCTGACGTTGTGGCTCGCTTCACCAGCAGGCCTTTGCAGGAGTTGGCAGAGAAGCAGTTGACAGAAGCCGCTCATGCCATCTGGCAGCTGGCGCCCATGCTGCGCAAAGAAGTAAAAACACTTGACACCGAGATCGTGTACAGGACGATCGATCTTCCGCTCACGCCCGTCCTGCTTCGCATGGAAGAAGCTGGTGTCCGGATCGATCGTGGTGTGCTGGACAAAATGGCTCATCATCTTGCAAGCGAGATGCATCGTGTCGGTGAGGAAATTTACGCACTTGCCGGCCATCGCTTCAATATCAATTCACCCAAGCAGCTTGGCGACGTCCTCTTCAACAAGATGCAACTGCCCAAGCCAATCAAGTACGGCAAGGGCAAAGTTGTTTCGACTGCGATGGATATCCTGGAGGACCTGGCGCAGCACAATCCTGTGCCTCGCATGGTCCTGGAGTATCGTCAGCTTGCAAAATTGAAATCGAACTATGTCGACTCGCTGCCACTGCTTGCCGACGCGCAGGGGCGGGTGCACACAACGTTCAACCAGGTGGGCACTTCCACGGGCCGTTTGTCGTCCACCAATCCGAATCTGCAGAACATCCCGATCAAGACGGAACTGGGTCGTGAGATTCGTGCGGCCTTCATTGCTGCACCAGAAAATGTAATGATTTCGGCGGATTATTCGCAAATCGAATTACGCCTCATGGCGCATTTTTCCGAAGACCCGCTGCTCGTCCACGCCTACACGCATGACGAGGATATTCATACGCTTACTGCATCAGAAGTCTTTGGCATTTCTCCCGCTGCTATGACCAAAGAAACCCGCAATCGTGCGAAGGCCGTCAACTTCGGCATTGTCTATGGCATCTCGCCGTTTGGTCTAGCTGTGCAGCTGGGCATCGACCAGAATGAAGCGCGCTTGTACATCGAGACGTATTTTGCCCGCTATGTCGGCGTCCGTGCCTACATTGACCGTGTGCTTGAAGAGACGCGACAGAAACAAAGCGTGCGCACACTCTTCGGCCGCGTGCGTCCTATCCCGGACATCCAGAGCCGCAATGCGAACCTGCGTGGCTTTGCAGAGCGCACAGCCGTCAACACGCCGCTGCAGGGTACAGCCGCCGATCTGATCAAGATCGCCATGCTGCGCATCGACGAGCGTATGCGTACCGCCAGGCTGAAAGCAGTGATGACCTTGCAGGTGCATGACGAATTGCTCTTCGACGTTCCACGCGCTGAAGTCGAGGAACTCAAATCCATGGTCAAGGAAGAGATGGAAGGCGTGATCCAGTTGAAGGTGCCGATTGTTGCAGACGTAGGTGTCGGCGCGAACTGGCGCGATATGGATTGATGTTTGTCGATCAGACTAGACTCCGAGTTCATCCCGTATCGCGCCGGCGATAGAGTCAGCATGCCGACGCATCTGCTCCTCCGACTCGGCCTCAATCATCACCCGCGCCAATGCTTCTGTACCTGAGTAGCGCACCACCACCCTGCCATTGCCATGCAGATCTTTCTCCGCTGCGGCGATCGAGTCGACCACAGAGGCTACTCCGTCGAGCGGCTTTTTTTCCCGCACACGCACGTTCACGATCACCTGCGGAAACACCTTCAGATCGGCGCAAAGTTCGTGGAGCGGCTTGCCGGAACGCTGGATGATGTCGAGAATGATCAACGCAGTCAGCAGGCCGTCACCGGTTGTTGCCTTCGCAGGAAACAGGATGTGACCCGATTGCTCGCCGCCCAGCGATGCGCGATTCTCCTTCATCATCTGCAACACGTACTTGTCACCAACAGGTGCACGCAGCATCTGGATGCCATCGCGTCGCAGCGCCGCCTCCAGACCCATGTTCGACATCGTAGTTGCAACCACGACGTTGTGATTCAACTCGCCTCGCGATTGCAGATCGCGGGCAGCCATCAGCAGCAGCGCATCCCCGTTGACCACGTGGCCGTTCGCATCCGCGAACAAGACGCGGTCGGCATCGCCATCGAAGGTCACTCCATAATCGGCGGCAAGACTTTTTACTTCTCCAGCGACAATCTCGGGATGAAGGGCTCCGCATTCTGCATTGATGTTGCGGCCATTCGGTCGCGTATGCGTGAGGTGGAGTGTGCCGCCAAACTCTTCGAACAACTCCGGAGCTATCGCAGAGGCTGCGCCATTCGCGCAGTCGATCACGATGCTCTTACCCGCGAGGCTGAGTCCCGGCACCGCTGCGCGAAGATACTGTTCATACTCCAGGCGATAGGCTTCTTCGACCGTCGGTGGTGTGCAGGCGCCTTCCAACACAAATGCCGGATCATTCAACCGCGCGAAAATCTCATCTTCGATCCCAAGCTCTATCGTGTCGGGCAGTTTGTAGCCGTCACTGGCAAACACCTTGATGCCGTTATCCTGCCAGGGATTGTGCGACGCGGAGATCACGATGCCTGCCGCAAAGCCATGCTTGTTCGTCAGGTATGCGATCGCAGGGGTCGTGATGGTACCGGCGTTGCTGACTGTCGCGCCTCCACGGACCAGGCCCGCTGCAATGACTCCGCTGATCCAGAGGCTGGACTCCCGGGTGTCGGCGCCGAGCAGCACAACCGGCGAGGAGAACTGTTTTGACAGGAGCTGTCCGAGGGCTGTGCCGACAGCGAAAATCGTCCTGCGATCCAGCGGAGCCTCGCCTGCGACGCCCCGAATACCGTCTGTTCCGAAAAGTCTTCTCATAAGTTGTGTTCAGTAACAGTGCTCACTACGTTTCCTCTGGCCAGCCTGGTGGTGAGTGTGTCGCCAGGGCTCACACTGCCGGCATCCATCACAACCGAACCATGCTCATTAAAGACGAGGGCATAGCCTCTTGCCAGAACTCCGAGCGGTGACAGGTTGAACAGACGTCCTTCCATGCCGCGATGCCGGGAGCGCAGACTCTCGATCTGCACGTGCGCGGCGCGGGCGAGACGCACTTCAAGCGCAGTGACCGAATCTTTCTGAGCGCGCAGCTTCTGCGAAGGATCGTGACGCATCAGCCGTGCGCTCAACTCCTGCAGTCCGGTCTCGCTACTCCGTTGACGCCGACTCCATGCCTGTTCAAGCCGAAATTGCAGTTCATCCACACGCTGTTGCTTACGTCCCAGCAGGTCCCGCAGTCTTGCCGTGGCGGCCGCAATCGAGACACGGGAAAAACGTTCGCTCGCCATCATCAGCTGGTACCGGCAGGCACGGGTGAGACGGTGATGAAGCTCTTCGACCCGTTCTTCGACACGATGCTGGGCAGCAGTAATCAACTCGGCCGCAGCCGATGGTGTCGGGGCGCGCAGGTCTGCGACAAAATCGGCGATTGTGAAATCGGTTTCGTGCCCTACTGCCGAGACGACCGGCAGCAACGACGCCGCGATAGCACGGGCAAGCGCTTCGTTATTAAAGCAGGCTAGGTCTTCCATGGACCCTCCGCCGCGAGCTATGACGATCACATCCACATTTTTGGCGCGATTGAAATGGCGTATCCCCATGATCAGCTCGGCAGCGGCAGCGTCACCCTGTACCAGCGCGGGGTAGAGAAGGATGTCCAAAGCTGCGTGCCGCCTGCCGGCTACATTCAGAAAGTCTTGGATGGCAGCGCCGCCCGGCGAAGTCACGATACCGACGCATCGTGGAAAGGCAGGCAGAGGCCGCTTCCGCTCTGCAGCAAAAAGACCCTCCGCCTTGAGCCGGTCTCGGAGCTCTTCAAAGGCAAGCTGCAGCGATCCCACGCCGACCTGCTCCATGGTCTCGGCTACCAGCTGCAACTGGCCACGCTGCTCATACACCGTCACCTTGCCGCGCACGACGATGTGCATTCCGTCTTCCGGTCGGAAGCGCAGCAGCGAAGCCTGCCGCTTGAAGAGAACAACTGGCAGCTGGGCCTCACCATCTTTCAAGGTGAAGTAGATGTGTCCTGAGGGAGCAAGTCGGAAATTGGAAATCTCTCCCTCCACCCAGATGCTGGCGAAGTCGCGCTCAATGCGCGTACGAACCTGGGAAACAAGTTCGCCGACAGCGTAGGTATGACGAGTAGCGGCGGCTTCCTGGCGAGATGCTTCTTCAGGGAAAGAGAAGCCGGTCTGCAGGCCTGCAGAAGTAATGCGGGAGCGACCCGAAATGGAGCCAGACCATGCCAAACCATGAGTTTACACCGCTGCCGCGCACGATGCGCCGCGATCGATCAGCGGCGAAAACGGGAAAGCAGGTAGAGAATCGCGGAGAGCAGAAGACTCAAGAGCAGCGAAGTGCCGAGCGGCGCAAAAAAGGAGACATTCCTGCTGCGATAGGAGATATCGCCGGGCAGACGTCCGAGCGGTAGGCTGTTGAGCAGACCTGTTCTTGCCAGCAAAAGGATCAGCAGGCCAAGGAGCAGCAGGGCTCCGCCGGAAAGGATGAGAAGCTTGCCGAGGCCCAGCATTCCCTCACTGTACAGCGAGCGCGGGTTCAACTCCAGCAGGCATATCCATGAGGTGATAGGCCTCGTGCAGCAAAGTCAAAGGATGAACGGGCTTCGCGAGAACCGCATGCCTGTGGAACATGGTCCGCCCGACCGACCAGGCCTGCTCGAGTGACGGATAATCGCCAGTCAGCAGCAGGATGCGGCAATGCGGCAGGCATCGGGCAATGATCGATGCCATGGTCAGGCCGCCCATACCCGGCATCGCCAGGTCGCACAAAAGAAGGTCGGGACGAAAGGCTCGGGCATTGTCGATCGCGCTGTCAGGCGAGTAGGAAACCAGGGTCTCAAAACCACGCTTCTGAAAAATCCATGACAGGGAATTGGCAAGGATCGACTCGTCATCCACAATCAGGACGCGCGGTTTGGATGGATTGTTCATGTGTGTCTTGAATGAAGTGTAGACACGCGGCTCGGCGCGAACTATCCCCGTTCGGAGGCAGAGAATGGTGATACGAATGTGTCACAGACACTGATATGTCGGGGAGCGTCAACGCGTCGTCGGCAGAGTGCGCTGCGCAATCAGCTCTGCCAGTTCGCCTACTACCTGCTGTAGATGAGCAACCTGGTCTGCAGCCAGAACGCCATCGTGACCCATGGCGACCTCCATTTCACGAGCTAGATCCGTTCCGCGAGGGAGTCCGAACGTGCCCAGGATGCCGGCCAGCTTGTGTGCCGCATCAATCCCGGCCTCCCTGCTTTTTACCGTAGGGGAATGATCGAGGTTGCGTACAGCTTGCTGCAGAGTGTTCAGGCGGTCGACCACCGAACTCTTACGCTGCTCCCATAGAGTCTCCAACAGGTCGTGCAGGATCTTCTGAGCTTCCGCCGGGGAGGAGGTGGCATCGAGAGGCAGCTGCGGCTTGCTGATGGATGAGGGAGAGGGTGATCCCTCATCGCCGTCGCGGGGTGTGCGGCTGGCGCTCATGGCTAATCCTTCCATCCAAGGACTTCGGAAACCTGCCTGGACAGCAGAAGCGGATCGAAAGGTTTGAACAAGATGCCGGCCACGCCCAGTCCGGCAAATCGCCTCTGGTCGGAACCCTGGACCTTGGCCGTTAACAGCAGCACTGGAATGTGTGTCGTCTGGGCAGTCGCCTGCAGCTTCAGGAAAGTCGTCGGACCATCCATCTCCGGCATCATGACGTCCAGCAGGATGGCGTCAGGCTGCTCCCTCGTGGCAACTGCCACCCCTTCGGTACCGGACTTGGCGAGCACGACATCCCATCCGGCAATCGTTTCGAGGCTCAGGGCTGCAACCTGCCGGATGTCGTCTTCATCATCGATAATTAGTATGCGTCGGCTCATGATTCCTAATTTACGCGCGCAGCGACGCTTTGGATGTCCATCACTGGTGGTAGAACCAATGGGCTTGTGTGATAGTGGCGGAGCATAGTGCGTACCAGAGCTTCCACTTCCTGTGGTTGCACCCTGGTCTTCGTCAGAAACTCGGTCGGTCCCAGTTGCAGTTTTTCGCGTTCACTCTCGGTTACATCCCGGGCAGAGTAAACCACCAGCGGCAGGCGATGCAGGTCGTGCTGCTGCCGGAGCCAGTCAACCACTCCGAAACCATCGCCGTCGGGCAGTGACAGGTCAAGAATCATGATGCCCGGGCTGATCTTCTGGCACATCTCGATGGCCTTCTGACGACTTGATGCGTGGAAGATCTCGACACCTGCCTGTTCGAACGTGGCCATGATGATCTTGGCCAGGTCTACATCATCCTCCACCAGCAGCACCCGCACCCGCTCGTTCTCCTTGCGGATCACGCGCGCCAGCTCGCGCAGCAGGTTCTTGTCTTCGTGCGGTTTGATGATCCAGCCGTCGGGATGCGTGGCCAGTGTGCTCTGGTCCGGTGCAGCGAAGACGCTCAGGACAACGACCGGGATGGATGCAGTGAGGGGATTGTCCTTCAGCAGCCGTAAAGTCTGCCACCCGTTCATTCCAGGCAGCGTCAGGTCGAGCAGGATCGCATCGACTCCGACTTCCTCGGCATAGGCAACAGCTTCTGCGCCTGTCTCGGCTTCCACTACTTCGTAGCCATGCTCCTGCAGGCTCGCCCGCATGGCAAGCCGCGTCTCCGCATCGTCATCGCACAGCAGGATGACGCCTTCTTCCTGGGTCGTTCGATCATGGCCCGCGCCATTCAGCACAGCTTCGCCCTGCTCTACAGGTGCCGGCATATCCGCCAGGCTGAAGTAGAAGGTCGATCCGCGATCCGGGTTGCGTTCCGCCCAGATCCGGCCGCCATGCTGCTCGAGAATCGTGCGGCAGATTGCCAGGCCCAGCCCGGTACCGCCCTTCTGACGCGAATCCGAGGCATCCACCTGCTGGAAGCGGTCGAAGATCACTTCCAGCTTGTCCTCAGGCACGCCGCGCCCCTCGTCGATCACGGCGACGCGTACTCCCTCCGGCGCCTTCTTGATCCGGATCGTGACTTCAGAATGTGGGGGAGAAAACTTGATGGCATTGCTGAGCAGGTTGGTTAGTACCTGCAGCAGGCGGTCGGAATCGGCGTGCACCCGGCAAGGCTCGGAACGAAGCCGCACGGTCACGTTGGCTGCGTCCGCTACTGGCGCCATCGCCTCGATGGCATGCTGCACCAGTTCTTCCATGGAGCAGTGGCGGAAGCTGAGAGGAGCCCGGCCCGACTGCATCCGCTCAAGATCCAGGATGTCATTGATCAGCCGCACCAGCCGATCCGAATTGCTGACAGCAATTCGCAACAGGTTGGCAGTCTTGTCATTCAGTTCGTGTAACAGGCCGGCGGAAAGCAGTCCGAGGGCGCCGCGAATCGAGGTGAGCGGCGTTCGCAGTTCATGGCTGACCGTCGAGATGAATTCATCCTTCATCCGGTCGAGTGCATGCCGCTGGCTGATGTCGCGAAAATTGAGGACGCTGCCCGTCGCCACGCCATTGGCTGCCATCGGCGTGACGGTAAACTCTACCGGAAAGCTGGTGCCGTCCGGTCGATAGAAGGTGTCCTGCCCGCTCAGGGTCTCGCGCATCAGGAACGATCGCCAGGCCCGGCTGTGCTCCGCATCTGGCGATGCATCTGCCGTATTCGGGTGGAGGAGTGAATATGCCGAAACGCCGATCAAGGCCGCCGGTGGGGCGTTCAGCATTGCCGCCGCAGCAGGATTGGCAAACGTAATGCGCCCGGAAGGATCAGCACCCAGGATGCCGTCTGCCACCGAGTTGAGGATGAATTCCTTCTGACGGTCGAGTTCAGTAGCACGTTTTTCCTGCGCCCGCAGTGCCTGCTCGGCTCGCTTGGTCGCGCTCAGGTCGGTCGCAATGGCCAGCAGGCCGGTCACTTTCGAGTTCGGGTCGCGGATCGCCGAAAGGTTCAGCATGGCCGGGAACGAACTGTCATCCTTGCGGCGGCACTGGATCTCAAAGCCGCGTACCCGGCTTGCTGCAAAACTGGTCACATACCTCAAATAGAGCTTGAGAACATTCTCATTGCTGGCGCCCCCGATGGAATGATCGATCCGCTGCACCAGCAGCTTGCCTACCCTCTCCAGTTCACCTTCCGGGAACAAGTCCTGAACCTTCAGCTTGTTCAACATTTCTTCTGCGGTGTAGCCGAACATGCGCTCAGCCGCCGGATTGCAGGTAATTAACTGACCTTCAAGGTCGGTTGCGATCATCATCGGCCCGGCAGCATCCAGGATGCTCCTTTGCAGCTGAACCACCTGCTGCAGCCGGTTTTCCGTTTGGCCCTGCTGGCGGGTCGTCCGCAGGTGAAGGACGCACAACAACAGCAGAAGTCCCTGGCACGAGACCAGGACCGTAATCAGGAACGAATGATGCTCTTCTACCCCCCACAGCGCGGCGCCCCCGGGGTAGACAATTGAAAACACGGCATACGCCGTCAAAAGAAAGGAAAGCGTGACAAGGGCAGCCGTGACCGGTCGCGCAGTCAGGCGGAGAGAGATCGCGGACGCATTGTCTTTAGGGAAAGTTGATGCCTTCATTCCAAGTTCGCACCCGGATAACACAGTGCTGAAGCAACTTGCGCATGTGTTCTATGTGGTCTATCGGCTATTCGGGAACGTCGATGAATAGAAGATGACAACCTTTGACCTATGCTCGGACAGTTACTTTAGTCTTGCTGGGAAATTACTACAGTTTTCCTACAGTAAAGCCTTAGGCGTGAACTCCTGCATGTTTTTTGGTAACCAATTCCGCGCAGGAGGGTATCGTAACGCACATTCCCTTGCACAACAATGCCGTTGTGAGGGGAACGACTACGACTTTCTGGCAGGTAGTTGATAATGCTAGTCCGGGGCCGGGCCTGCATCCTCCGTAAGCGTCTTATGCTAGACCGTGACCGGCTCCAGAATCTTTGCCCAATGACGTTCCGGACGCTCTGCGTAAGCCTTCTTGTGATAGGCATATCCGGTAATAAGGGGCAGGGCCATGGTCGCTTCGCTGTATACCATCTGCTCGAAAGTGGTATCGACTTTTCCCCAGGAGCTGGCTTCCTTAAGGGTGCTTGAGGAAAGCGCACCGTCCCGCACGTCAGCAACCGTAATCTGGATCGCGTACTTGTGCATGGGAGCTTCCGAGCCGAGGATGTCTGCGGCCACCACGATGTCCTGAGCAAAATTTTTGGGCACGCCGCCGCCGATCATCAGCAGGCCGGTCGTCGGGTTGGCAATCTTCAGCTGCGTGATCTCGTAAAAATCCTTGGCCGAGTCAAGTGAGACCTTGGGCCGGCTTCCGCGCTCATGCTGATGAGCCACCAGGCCGAAGCCGGCAGAGCAGTCGCTGAAGGCGGGACAGAAAATCGGCACGTCCTTCTGGTAAGCCGCGTAGACGATACCGTCCACTCCACCCTTCGCCGGTGTCTTGCCATTCTTCTCAAGGTACGCGCCCATCTCCCGGATGAACTCGCGCGAGCTGTAGGGACGGGGTTCCAGGCTATCCGCGATGATCTTTGTGGTGTCGTCGCAGATGCGAAGCTCTTCCTCGTCGATCAGCGTGTCGTAGATGCGGTCGATCATCAATTCGCGGAGCATGCCGTCTTCCGTACCAGCCTTCAGCACCTCGTCGGCGACATAATGTTTGAAGCCCAGGGACTCAAAGAAATCCTGATCGACAATATTGGCACCGGTCGATACCACGGCATCCACCATGTTGTTACGAATCAGGTCGACGAAAATCTGCTTGAGTCCGGCGCTGATCAGTGAGCCGGCAAGGCACAGAATGACGCCGCATTCTTCATCGCGCAACATCCGCTCGTAAATTGAAGCCGCCCGGGCAAGGTCACGGGAGCTGTAAGCCATCTGCTGCATTGCGTCGACCAGCGCGACCACGTTGTGCTGCTTGATGTCGATATGCTGAATGGGCTGGTGAAGTAGTTCCTTCTTGGTTGTCATGGCAGCTTCAAGGATAACAAAGCCGGCCAGGCGATTTACGCGCAGTTCCAGTGAATTTGGCGTGAACACGGCCAGTTTTCTCCTGCCTTATACTCACTGCGTATGCCTTGCCCTCTCCTCGCCCGCGCCCGCCTTCTTGCGTTATGTCTGCTGCCCCTGTTGGCATCTCCCTCTGGATATGGCTGGGGTCGCGACGGCCACCTGATGATCAACCACCTGGCTGCCCAAAATCTTCCGGACGATGTACCGGCCTTCATGAAATCCCCGGCAGCGACAGCGGAGATCACCTGGCTGGGTCCTGAACCAGACCGCTGGCGTTCTCCCGACACGCCCGAGCTGAACTCCGCGCAATCTCCCGAGCACTTCATCGACCTCGAGTACGCTGACCTCATTGGACCAATCCCCCATCAGCGCTTTGACTACATCGCGGCTCTCTATACCTACGAGGCCGGCCACACCGACATGGCGAAGGAGCTGCGTCCGGAACGCGTCGGTTTCCTTCCATGGGAGGCGACCGAGGTCTTCGAACGGCTGCAGGTCGCCTTCCGGAGCTACCGTGATCTGAAGGCGAAGAACATGGATACCGCGCCCGCCGAGCAGGCTGCTGTTTTTTATGCCGGATGGCTGGGCCACTATGCCGGCGACGGCTCTCAGCCGCTGCATGTCTCCCAGAACTACAACGGATGGGTGCGCAAGGACAACCCGCACAACTATGCAAATGACCACACGATCCATTCCCGCTTCGAGAGCAATTTTGTAGCTGACAATATCAAGCCGGTAGACGTGCAGCCGATGATCCAGCCAGTCCACGTCCTGACCGACATGTTTACGGAATTCCTGGCCTACCTGCGCGTCTCGCAATCCGACATGGAGCGGGTCTACCAGCTTGACCAGCAGCATGCCTTCGAGGGAAAGGGCAATCCGGAATCTCTGAAGTTCACCGAAGAGCGCCTGGCTGCCGGCGCGGGCATGCTGCGCGACCTGATTGACACGGCATGGGTCAACAGCGGCAAGCCACTGCCGGCAGAGTCACACTAGGCGCGGCAGGATAGCCAGCAGCAGCTTCGCAAATTCGCCCTGCACACGCAGTCCAGTCTCCATTACTTCTTCGTGGTTGAGAGGTTGATCAAGCACGCCGGCCGCCATGTTGGTGACGCATGATAGCCCCAGCACCTCGATCCCCATGTGCCGCGCCACGATCACCTCGTGCACGGTCGACATGCCCACCAGGTCGGCGCCCATGGTTCGGAAGGCGCGGATCTCGGCAGGCGTCTCAAAGCTCGGCCCGCTCACGGCAAGGTAAACGCCCTCAGCCAACTCGAACTCATTTGCCAGTGCAGCATCAGCCGCGATGGTGCGTAGCCGCTTGCTGTACGCCTCGCTCATGTCGAAGAAGCGCTGGCCCAACCGTTCATCATTCGGACCGATGAGAGGGTTCGTTCCAGTCAGATTGATATGGTCGGAAAGCGCGACCAGTTGTCCCTGCCGAAAGCTGGTGCGGATACCTCCGGCTGCATTTGTAACGATTAATGTTTTAATGCCCAATGAACCCAGGACCCGGGTCGGGAAGGTAGCCTCCACCGGGGAATAGCCCTCGTATCCGTGAACCCGTCCCTGCATCACGGTGACCGAAGCCCCGGCCACAGTGCCGAGCACCAGCCGTCCACTATGGCCTGCGACTGTCGAGTGCGGAAAGTGGGGGATATCTTCATAGGGAATCGCCACCGGACTCTCAACCTGTTCCGCAAACAAGCCCAGCCCCGAACCCAGCACAAGTCCAATTTGCGGGACCACCGCGGCCCGGGTGCGGATAAACTCGCGGGCTTCTACCGCCTGCTCGTAGATGTTGACCTTCACTTCAGCAGCACTCCCCTGCGGATCATTTCAGCAGCACTCCGACGATCGAAGCCGACATGAGATTCGCCATGGTGCCCGCGAACATGGCACGCAGTCCGAGCTTGGCAAGGTCGTTACGACGTCCCGGCGCGAGCGCCCCGATGCCCCCGATCTGCATACCGATCGAGCCGACGTTCGCGAAGCCGCACAGCGCGAAGGTCGCAATGGTGAAGGACCGCGGATCGAGCACACCCTTCTCATTGCCGAGCTGCGCGAAGGCCACCAGTTCGTTCAGTACCATGCGTGTGCCCAGCAGGTCGCCGACCATCCGCGCCGCATGCCAGGGAATACCGATCAGCCACGCGATAGGCGCAAACAGGAAACCGAGTACAGTGTTCAGGCTCTCGGGAAAAGGCACATGATGGCTGCCGAGAAGATTATGCAGGCCCAGGAAGCAGCCATTCACCAGCGCAATCAGCGCGAGAAAACTGATCAGCATGATGCCGACATTGAAAGCCAGGCGACCGCCATCGATAGTTCCGCGAGCGATCGCGCCGATCAGATTTTCTTCCTTATGCGCTTCGTCTTCCGGAACAGTCGCCTTTCCGAAGGTGGCGGGCACAGCCGTCTCCGGCACCAGCATTTTGGCGATCAGGATGGTTCCGGGTGCAGTCATGATCACGGCAGACAGAAGGTGTTTGGCTTCAATCCCGTAGAGAATGTAAGCCGCCATGATGCCGCCGGAAACATGCGCCATGCCGCTGGTCATGATGGTCATTAGTTCAGATCGCGTAGCTGCCGGCAGAAAAGGGCGGATCGTGAGTGGCGCTTCTGTCTGACCCATGAAGATGCTGGCAGCCACATTCAGCGACTCCGCTCCGCTGATGCTCATGGTCTTCTGCATGATGCGTGCAAAGAAACGTACGATCAGCTGCATCACGCCGATGTAATAAAGCGCAGCGAACAATGCAGAGATGAAAATGATGGTCGGAAGCACCTGGAAGGCGACAATCAATCCGAAGGAAGAATGCTGCTTGCCGAGCTCACCGAAGACCATCTGCGAACCGGCAAACGCATACGCCAGCACATGATTGATGCCATTACCAGCCGCCGTCAGCACTGCCTGGCCGGTTGTCGACCGCAGCACGATGACCGCAAACACAAGCTGCAGCGCCAGGCCCCAGAACACGGTGCGCCAGCGTATGGCACGGCGATCTGTCGAAAACAACCATGCCAGCAACAGCATGGCTGCCAGCCCCAGCAATCCTGTCAGTCTTCCCAAGCCACGCTCCTGATGCAGCTAACCCGCTTATACCAGAGGCAGTCGCCGCGGACGCTTATCTTTCGACGACTTCGATGACAAGCGGACCTGCTGGTAGAGGCTGATCGGCAATACAGGTCGCACCAAGCAGAAGGCGCTCCGGTTCGTTTAGGCGATCCTCTTCATCCGCGAACGTCGTGTACATCACTTCGCCCGCTTTGACTGCATCGCCAAGTTTCCAGTGAACTTCAATTCCGGCCATCGCAGACACGGGCTCGCCTGCCTTCTCGCGTCCGGCGCCGAGCCGCTGCACTGCCCATCCAATCGCTTCGCAATCCACCTTCGCGATGTATCCTGGCCGCGTAGCGCGCACCTCTCGCTGCACCTTCGGCTGATGCCTGGAAGCAGGCTCATCGATCCACTTGGCGTCGCCTCCCTGTGCTTCTACTACTGACCGAAATCGCTGCAGCGCCTTGCCAGACATCAATATTTCTTCGGCCTGCCTTCGACCGCCTTCTGCACTGTCAGCCCTGCCGCCGAGGTAGATCATCCATCCCGCAAGTACAAGTGAAAGTTCGCGAAGATCCTCGCTCAGGCGATGGCGCTTACCCTGCATCAATTCCACTGACTCGGCAATCTCGATCCAGTTTCCGGCGAAGCGACCGAGCGGCTGATTCATATCCGTGAGGAGCGCAACGGTGCGCGTGCCCGCGGCGTTCCCCGTGCTCACCATCAATCTGGCCAGGTGGCGAGCCCGCTCTGGGTCCTTCAGAAATGCTCCAGACCCGGTCTTCACATCGAGCACCAGGGCATCCAGCGAAGCAGCCAGCTTCTTGCTCATGATAGAAGCGCAGATCAAGTCCGGACTCTCAACCGTGCCTGTTCGATCACGAAGCAGGTACAAAATGCGGTCGGCAGGCACCAGGTTCACGGTCTGTCCCACCAGGCTCATGCCAACTTCTGTCAGCACCTCGCCCATTCGACTCAATGACAGTTGCGTATCATAACCAGGTATGCTTTCCAGCTTGTCGAGCGTGCCGCCGGTGTGACCAAGCGCGCGGCCGCTGATCATCGGCACCTGCAATCCGGCAGCTGCTGCCATTGATGCCACGAGAAAGGACGTTTTATCGCCTATCCCGCCAGTCGAATGCTTGTCGACCGCCATCGGACTGCCCGCCAGCCTGGTACGCTTCTCGCCGGAGTCACGCATCTGCATGGTCAGCGAAGTTAGCTCTTCCAGGTTCAGCCCACGCAGAAAACACGCCATCAGCCACGCTGAAAGCTGCTCTTCAGGAACCAGGTTTTTCGCTGCTCCTGTCACCATGAAGCCGATTTCGTCAGCAGACAGCACCTTGCCATCGCGCTTGTGGCGGATGATGTCTATCGCATGCAGGCCGATCACGTGGCAGCGCCCGGCAGTCGGAAACTGAAGGGCAGCACTTCACTGAACCGGCGTCGTTCCTGACCGGCTTCACCCGGAAAAAGTATCCACGCATCGGCATCCATGAACTCCGCCAATACCTGCCGACATGCGCCGCAGGGTGGACTTGCTGCGTCATTCAAATTCACAACACAGGCCGCAACAATGCGAGCACCCGGGCCATGCTCAGCGACCATCGAAGTCACGGCAGCCCGTTCCGCGCAGATCGTCAAACCATAGGACATATTTTCAACGTTGGTTCCTGTCACCAGCGCGCCGTTGGCGAGACGCAATGCCGCTCCCACGCGAAATCCCGAGTAAGGCGCATACGCGTTTGCTGCCGTTTGCGTGGCCGCCTGCAGGAGTGCCGTTGCGTCTGCATCGCTCAATGCTGCACCCTGGATGACTGTCATCGTTACTGAGGCTAACGTTCACTGCTGTTGCAGGCAAGCACTCTTCAGTTTTCGAGGCTTTTACAGGGCGCAACAGCCGCCCTCGCATCTCATCAGGCAAGCGTATTCTTGAGACTTGCATGGGCGATTTGACCAAAAAACGGGCGAGCAAAAAACAGGCAGACACAGCCGCCATCGTGCCGGACGCTGAAGCAAGCCTGCCGGATGTTCTTTCGCTTTTCCACCCGGTTACTGCGGATTGGTTTCGTGCTGTCTTCGATCAGCCTACGTCACCGCAAAAGCTTGGCTGGCCGGCCATCGCTGCAGGCGAGAGCACGCTCATTCTCGCACCCACCGGCACCGGCAAAACCCTGACCGCCTTTCTCTGGTGCATAGATAAGCTAATGTTGCGTCCCCAGCCGGATGAAGAGGAAGCCTGCCGCGTTATTTACATCAGTCCACTGAAAGCTCTTGCAGTGGACGTCGAACGTAACCTGCGTTCTCCGCTTGCAGGCATTGCCAACATGGCGCGTCGTGCCGGTATCTCCGTCCGCGAGCCGGAGATCAGCGTGCGCACTGGCGACACCGCACAGCGTGATCGCGCGCGCTTCCGCCGGCACCCATCCGAGATTCTCATCACTACGCCTGAGTCGCTCTACCTGCTGCTGACCTCGGAGTCGGCCATCAGCCTGCGTCATGTCGAGACTGTGATCATCGACGAGATTCACGCGCTGGTCCCCACCAAGCGTGGCGCGCACTTGGCATTGTCACTCGAACGCCTGGAAGCCTTGACCGAGCGCCGCATCCAGCGCATCGGGCTTTCGGCGACGCAAAGACCGCTTGAAGAAGTCGCACATTTTCTCGCGGGCGCGGATGCGACAAAGGTGCAAGCGGAGGCGGCAGAAACGCAGGTTCTCGAGTCCGGCGAGCCGACTGCCGAGCAGGAAACAGCAGTACGTTTCCGGCCCGTGACCATCATCAATGCCAGCGAACCAAAGAGGCTTGAGCTGAAGATTGAAGTGCCGGTAGAAGACATGGCACGGCTCGGCCAGCTGGAAGAATTGCCGAGCGGCGCTGCATCGCAGGGTCCGAAGCGCACGTCCATCTGGAGCGCGATTCATCCGCGACTGCTGGAGATCGTCCGCACCCGCACGTCGACGATCATCTTCGTCAACAGTCGTCGCGTGGCGGAACGGCTCGCCGGCGCGATCAACGAACTTGCCAACGAAACAGTCGCCCGCGCGCATCATGGATCGCTGGCAGCAGCACAGCGCAGCGAGATCGAAGAGCTGCTCAAAGCCGGCCAGATCAAGGCGCTGATCGCAACGTCCTCGCTTGAACTCGGCATCGATATGGGCGCAGTCGACCTGGTGATTCAGATCGAGGCGCCACCCTCCGTCGCCAGCGGTATGCAGCGCATCGGCCGTGCGGGACACCAGGTAGGTGCTGCGAGCGAAGGCATCATCTTCCCGAAGTATCGTGCAGACCTTATAGCCTGCGCAGCCGTCACCCGCGCGATGCATGACGGCCTGGTTGAGTCAACGCGCTATCTTCGCAATCCGCTCGATGTGCTCGCCCAGCAGATGGTGGCGACCATAGCGCAGTCGCCTACCGTAAGCCGCACCCCCAGGAAGAAGAAAGAGGCGCCGCTGCCTTCGACCATGACAGTCGAAGAACTCTATGCGTTGGTCCGCAGTGCCGCTCCTTTTGCTTCGCTTGCTCGCAGCACGTTTGAAGGTGTACTCGACTTGCTCGCTGGCCGCTACCCTTCGGACGAGTTTGCCGAGCTTCGTCCGCGACTCACCTGGGACCGCATCACCAACATCCTTACACCACGTGACAGTGCGAAATATCTCGCCATCATGAATGGCGGCACCATTCCGGACCGCGGCCTGTATGGTGTTTTCCTTTCTGGCACAGAAGGCAGCAAGCCGATTCGAGTCGGCGAGCTCGATGAGGAGATGGTCTTTGAGAGCCGCACCGGCGACACCTTTATCCTCGGTGCCTCCACCTGGCGGATCGACGAGATCAATCACGACCGCGTCCTCGTTTCTCCTGCACCCGGTGAGCCCGGGAAGATGCCTTTCTGGCACGGCGACCAGGCCGGCAGGCCGCTTGAATTTGGCCGCCGCATCGGTGCGTTGATTCGTGAACTACGTGAGCTGCCACGCAACGCCGCACTGTCGCGGCTGGTGCGCGATCATGATCTCGATCCCGGCGCAGCCGAGAATCTGATGCGCTTTCTGGCAGACCAGGAGCTCGCCACCACGGTCGTGCCTGATGATCGCAACATCGTGATCGAGCGAGTGAAAGATGAGCTTGGCGACTGGCGCATCTGTGTCCTCACGCCCTTCGGCAACCGTGTGCACGCTCCGTGGGCGATGGCGATCACCGGCCGCATTCGCGCTTCCGGTGGCCCGGATGTGGAAAGCATGTGGGCTGACGATGGCTTCGTGCTGCGCTTCCCGGATTCCGACGCTGCTCCTGATGCCGACACTATCCTGCTCGATCCAGCCGAGGCGCATGATCTCGTTCTGCGGCAACTCGGATCGACCGCACTCTTCGCAGCCAAGTTTCGCGAAGCTGCAGCCCGCGCCCTGCTGCTTCCTCGCCGCCGGGCGCAAGGCCGAACGCCGCTGTGGCAGCAACGAAAGCGTGCGTACGATCTGCTGGCGGTCGCTTCGCGGTATCCCTCGTTTCCGATGTTGCTTGAGACCTATCGTGAGTGTCTGCGAGACGTCTTCGACATGCCCGCATTTCAGGAAGTGTTGCGTGCTATCAGTTCCCGCAACATCCGCATTCACGTAGCCGATTCGCGGACACCCTCGCCATTCGCATCCTCGCTGCTCTTCAGCTACGTCGCGAACTACATCTACGACGGCGACGCGCCACTTGCAGAACGCCGCGCCCAGGCTCTCTCGATTGATCAGGAGCAACTGCGTGAACTTCTTGGCGATGCTGACCTGCGCGAGCTGCTCGATGCCGATGCCATTGCAGAAGTAGAAGAGCAGCTGCAGCTGCTGGGCGATAACATGAAGGCCCGCAACGCCGACGGCATCAACGACCTGTTGCTGCGTCTCGGCGATCTCACGCGGGAAGAACTGCTGCGCCGGCTTGAGTCTCCTACTGTCGCCATCCATGTAGAGCGGCTGTTGCGCGCCAAGCGGCTGCTTGAGATCAAGATCGCCGGCACCCGGCGTCTGATCGCCATTGAAGATGCCGCGCGTTATCGCGATGCACTCGGCATTCCCTTGCCGCCGGGCATCGCTAAATCGCTGCTGACACCAGTCGTCAAGCCGACCCTAGAGTTGCTGCGCCGATACGCTCGGACCCACGGACCATTTACGTTGCCGGAAGTTGCGGCACGCTTCGGACTCGATCCCGCGCAGGCAGAAAGTGTTCTGCGCGAACTGCTGCTGGATGGCCGCATCCTGGAGGGTGCCTTCCGCCCCGGAGGCATCCATCGCGAGTGGTGCGACGCGGAAGTACTGCGCATGATACGGCGCAAGTCGCTGGCAAAGCTCCGCAAGGAAGTCGAGCCGGTGGAGCAGCAGATGCTCGCACGCCTTTCGACGCACTGGCAGGGCGTGCTGCAACGCCGCCGCGGGCTTGACGCTCTGCTGGACACGATCGACAACCTGCAGGGCACGCCGCTGCCGGCGTCGCTGATCGAGACAGCCATCCTGCCGTCACGCCTTGGGAACTATCAGCCCGGCGACCTCGATACACTCATTGCCGCCGGAGAGGTCGTCTGGTGCGGGCTGGACGCACTCGGCGAGCATGACGGACGCATTGCGCTCTATCTTTCCGATCGTCTTACTACCTTGTTACCACCCACCCGAGCTGTTGCCACGGAGACCCCGAAAACTCCGCGCGAGCAAAGTCTGCTCGACCAGCTCGCGAAGGGTGGAGCAGCTTTTTTCACGCAGCTGCACGATGCAGTCGGCGGCGGCTTCCCGGGTGAGACACTGGACGCGCTCTGGTCGCTGGTGTGGCGCGGCCTGATCACCAATGACACATTCCATGCGCTCAGGGCCTACGTTGCCAAGCCGACGACAGCGCGGCCAGCCAAGCGTCAGCACAATGTGCCGTCCTTCCGCTCGCGGCGCACGACGCCTCCAAGCGCACAGGGCCGCTGGACGCTGCTTCCGCAACCCGATGCCTCGATGGCCGATGCAACGCAGTGGAGCGCAGCTATCGCGAATCAACTGCTGAACCGCTACGGCGTGCTTACGCGTGAATCGATAGGACAGGAGAACCTGCCGGGCGGTTTCAGTGCTGTCTATGACACGCTGAAAGTGCTCGAAGAGAGTGGTCGCATCCGCCGCGGATACTTTGTCGCTGGTCTTGGCGCAACGCAATTTGCCCTGCCATCCGCAGTCGATCTCTTGCGATCATTACGCAACAACGTACGGCCGGAAAAACCGGAGATGGTCATCCTCGCGGCGACCGACCCGGCGAATGTCTATGGCAGCGTTCTGCGCTGGCCGCAGGCAGGCGAGTCCAATGCAGACGATGCTGAGCCGGATGCCGCCGACACTCGACAGCCGGAGAACGCTCCGCGCATGCTCTCCCGCAGCGTCGGCGCAAGTGTCATCCTCCGAAACGGAGAACTCGTGGCCTACCTGCGCCGCAACAATCCGAACATCCAGGTCTTCATGCCGATGGATGAACCGGAGCGCAGCCAGGCGGCGCGTGATCTCGCACAGTTCCTGGCACATACCGGGCAGGAAGAAATGCGTCGACGCGAAGCTGATCATCGCAGCGGCATGCTCATCACGACGATCAACAACACGCCGGTTGCAGCGCACTGGATGGCACGCGCGCTCCAGGATG
The DNA here is from genome assembly GCA_964657395.1 of uncultured Ktedonobacteraceae bacterium. Classification (GTDB taxonomy): domain Bacteria; phylum Acidobacteriota; class Terriglobia; order Terriglobales; family Acidobacteriaceae. The sequence continues at coordinate 63,613 of CAZZUX010000002.1, read as the reverse complement.
CAGGCTTCCAACCTGCCCCCATCGGCTTCAACCTGCGTCGTGTTCTCATGCCGGTCTCAGCAGTTGCCGACGAACCGACGCAGCCGGCAACCGAGGTGCAATGACCTATGCCTGAGGGCGACACAATCTTTCGATCGGCACGCGCCCTCAACCGCGCGCTCGCAGGCAAAATCGTCACACGCTTTGACACCGCGCTGGCTCCGCTTGCGAGCGTCAACGACAACACACCAGTTACAGGCCGCGTGATTGAGAAGGTGGAATCCCGCGGAAAGTGGCTCATCGTGCATTTTTCCGACGACCTGATGCTGGTCACGCACATGCTGATGAGCGGGTCGTGGCATATCTATCGCGCGGGTGAACGGTGGCGCCAGCCGAAAAGCCGCATGCGCGCAGTGATCACAACTTCTGACTTCGAAGCCGTCGCCTTCAATGTGCCGGTGGCGCAATTCCACACCGCACGCTCACTCGAACGCAGCACCATGGTTCCCAAACTCGGCCCGGATCTGCTCAGCGATGACTTCTCGGAAGCCGAGGCGCGAACGCGCCTCATGGCACATGCCAACGATGATGTCGCAGACGCACTACTCAACCAGCGCATCATGGCCGGCATTGGCAACGTCTACAAATCGGAGATTTGTTTCGCCTGCCAGGTCAATCCGTTTCGCAAAGTGTCATCTCTCACTTCGAATGAGATTGAATGCATCCTTGATCGATCGCGCAAGTTTCTTGCGGTCAACGTAGCCGATGGCGCAGGCGACGGCATCATCACCTACACCGGGCCACGCCGCACCACGCACGCTGCCAACCAGGGTGAGCGGTTGTGGGTTTACGGTAGGCAGGGCAGGGAATGCCGCCGCTGCGGCGCGACTGTCCTGATGCGCAAACAGGGAAGCGGCGCGCGGTCGACCTACTGGTGTCCGGATTGCCAGCCGATGCCCGTCGATCAGCGCAGCGTCACGCCACCCGTCGAAGGCTGGTCGATCCAGGTGCGCCGACGCAAAGTGGGCTGCTGACTTCTACTGTTGAGGAGGCGGCTGCTGTTGCGTTTCGTTTTTCTTGTCGCCGCCGAATAGTCGTCCGAAGAAACCCTTTTTCTTTTTCGGCTCTTCTGCGGGCGGAGGAGGCGGCTGTGGTGTGCCTGCCTGGTTGACAACGCCAGGCTGTTGCGTCGGCTGGCCAACCACCTGCTGCTGCGGCATCTGTCCCGGCAGCGTTGGCCCCTGCGGCTTGTTGCCGCCCAATCCGAGAATCTTCTGGAAGAAGTTTCGTTGATCGCCGCTGCCCTGCGAGCATGTCGTTGTTGGACCAGTGCCATCCAGGAAAGCCGCGTAGTAATCCTTCGGGCAGCTCTCATCCGCCAGCAGGTTAGTTTCGGCATCGAGACGCAGCAGGGTCACGCCCGCCGGCGTTTCAAAATCCTTGGTATCCGAGTATTGCGGCAGCTGGGTAGCCTTCTTCATGAACTCTGCCCACATGGGCCCGGCCGCCTTACCGCCTTCGAGCTTGATGTCAGAGTAGTCGTCATTGCCAACCCAGATGACGCACAGCAGGTTGGAGGTGAAACCGGCGAACCATGCGTCGTGCGACGTACCGGTCTTTCCTGCTGCCGGCGCTGTGAAGCCGAGTGCCCGCACGGGAAAGCCGGTTCCGTGATCGATCACGTTCTTCATGAGCGAAAGCGTCAGATAGGCTGCGCGGGGATCGAGAATCGGTTTCGGCGTGACCGGGAAGTTCTGCATCACTTCGCCCGTTGGCGTGCGCACACTGGCCAGCATCCACGGCTCGATGCGCGTACCGTAATTCGCAAACATGGTGTAAGCGCCGGCCACGTCCAGCGGGCTCGCGTCATACGCGCCGAGCGCCACTGCCGGCGTGCCGCGTGCATTCTTGATGCCGGCTTCACGCGCCAGTCCAGCCACGTTGTTGTAGCCAACCATCTGCGCCAGTTCGACCGTAGCATTGTTCAGTGATTGCTGCAGCGCGATCTTGGCGCTCACCTGGCCGAGATACTTCGTGTCATGGTGAAAGTTCCCCGGCGTATACCCGCCATCGAAGGTCTGCAGGTCATTGTTCAGCGGCGTCGTTGCGGTGAAGATGCCGTGCCAGCCGGAAGCCGCGATCGTGATCGGCTTGACTGCTGTCCCGGTCGCTGCGTTCGCCGCGGCATCGGCTGCCTCTGCTGCTTCAGGAGTCGGCGCCTCAAGCTCCGCGCCTGTAAGCGAAGAGTTGAATGCCGCAGCATATACAAACGGCTTGAATACGGATCCGGTCGGACGATGAGAGACAGCATGGTTGAACTGGCTCACTCCGTAATTGCGGCCACCCACCAGGGCCAGCACCTGGCCGGTATGTGGATTGAGCGCAATCATGGCGACCTGTGGGTTCGGAACAACCTCGGTTGATCCGGCCTTCACCAGGCGAGCACGACGCCTCTCAACCATGGCGTCGATATTCTTCATGCCCTCGTTGACTGCTTCGGTTGCGACCCGCTGCAGATCCGGATCGAGCGACGTATAAATTCGAAGACCCTGCGAGTTATAGGCAGTATCGCCAAGCCGCTGCGTCAAACGATCGCGCACCAGGTCTACAAAGTAGGGCGCTTCTCCTGCATCCAGGCTCATCGAGGAGAGATGCAGCGGCTCTGCCTTCGCTGCCTCGTCCTGCGCCTTGGTAATCGCACCGGTCTCCACCATGTCGTCTAGTACTACGTTCCTGCGCGTGATCACCCGCTCAGGATGGCGATAGGGATTCAGGTAGCTGGGGTGCTGGATCATGCCGGCCAGCATCGCGCATTCGGGCAATGTGAGCTGACGAATATCCTTGCCGAAGTAAGTCTGTGCAGCCTGGCCAAAGCCGTTGATGGCGAACGATCCCTGCTGTCCCAGATTGATCTGGTTCGCGTAAAGTTCGAAGATCTTTTCCTTGCTGTAGTGGTTCTCCAGCTGAAACGTGATGGCGATCTCGATGATCTTCCGCTTCAGCTTTTTCTCCGGCGTCAGGAAGAAGCCACGTGCCAGCTGCATCGTTAATGTCGAGCCGCCCTCACGTCTTCTGCCTGCGCGCAGGTCATCGCGCAACGCGCCCAGCAGGCGGATCCAGTCCACGCCGCCATGACCGAAGAAGCGACGGTCCTCAATCGAAGTAACGGCATGCACCAGGTTCGGCGGCAGTTCATTGAAGGTCACCAGGCGCCGTTTGCCGCGATTCGCATCCGACAGGCCCGTAATCAATTCGGGCTCGAGCTCATACGCGCCAATCGATTGCCCATGATCGTCCGTGAGCTGCGACACTTTGCCACCGGCAAACGTGATGGTGCCGGTGCTCTCTTCAGAGTGAAACGACTCGGGACCGGGATGAACCGTGATCGCTGAACCATTCATCGAGTAGGTACCCAGCGGAGAACTCACGCCGCGGCCTTCTTCCGAGTAGCCCGCCTCGCGCAGGCTCAACGCAACCGAACCAGGCGTCAGCTTCTGGCCGGTGCGGACCTCGAGCGGCGCGGCGTAGATTTTTGCCGTCTCTGTGAAGAGCGGCTTCGCCAGCCTGTTTTCGACGACGGACTTGTAGCGATAGTAGAAGAAGCTGAAGGTGACTCCGCCGATCAGCAGCACGAGCGTCACGAACGCAGCTACAGCGATGAGCGCAACTTCCTGAATGCGTTGCTTGGAGGTAAGCTGCGGCACCTGCCGGGCCCTGACATTTACTGCCACGAGAGTCTCTCCCGCGCAGCCACTCGCCTATCGATCCATGCGTTTGGCCGGGCTTCTACGTGCTTGTTTACTGCGAGCGGCTGCTGCCATCCGCCGGGCATCACGATCCTCAATCCTACTTGGCTATGCATTGCCGCAGTCTTTCTACGATCGCATCCGGTGCAACATCTTCGCTGGTCAGCGTCGCCCTGGTCACCAGCTCGAGCTTGCCCTCGGCAATCTTCTTGCCCACATTGATGCGGTATGGGATGCCAATGAGGTCTGCATCTTTGAACTTCACGCCCGCCCGCTCGTTCCGGTCATCCAGCAAAACATCAAAGCCGGCCTTCTCGAGCCCGAAAGCTGCCGACTCCGCAGCCTCGACCAGGGAAGCATCCGTCGTATTCGTCACGGTCACGACCACATCAAAGGGTGCAATCGCCGGCGGTAGCGAAAAGCCGTTGGCATCGAAGCACTGCTCTATCGCCGACGTCAGGATGCGCTCCAGGCCGATGCCATAACAGCCCATGATCGGAATGACTTCCTTACCATTCGGGTCCAGCACACGCGCGCCCATGCAGTCGGTGTAACGATTCCCCAGCTTGAAGATATGTCCAATCTCTACCGCCTTGGCTACCTTCAGCGGATGTTCTTCCTCCGCGGGACACTGCGGACATCCCTCACCCTCGGCCACACTCCGGATATCGGCAGCCAGCGTCCACTGGAAGTCCCGGCCCGGCGTCACATTGCGATAGTGATAGTCGGCCTTGTTCGCGCCGCAGACAAGATTGTGCCGTCCCTGGAGCGCAACATCGACGATGACATTCACGCCGTCGACTGCCAGCTTCGGGGAAGGTGTAAGCCCGACCGGACCCAGGTAGCCCGCGGGACCATGCATGTACTTCTCTAGCTCTTCAGACCCCATCGGTCGCAGGTCGGAAGTTCCCGTCGCGCCCATCAGCTTGGTCTCGTTCACCATGTGGTCGCCGCGCAAAAACGCAATCACCGGCAGCTCGAGTTTGGATCCATCCTTGTTGCTGCGCGAACCCATGTACGCCACACACTTGATGTCCTGCGCCGGCAGGATCTGGAAAAACTCCGCCACATCCGCAATCGAAGCCTTCCCTGGTGTATGCACCAGCTCAGGCAAACCATCACCAGTTGGCTCAAGATCGACCACCGGCTTCAGGCGCGATGTCGCCTTCTCCATATTCGCTGCATACCCGCAGGCAGAGCACGAGGCAATCAGGTCTTCGCCGGCGTCGGTGTAGACCATAAACTCCTGCGACTGTGAGCCGCCCATGGCGCCCGAGTCCGCTTCCACGGCGACGAAACTCAGACCGCATCGCGAGAAGATCGCCCGATAGGCCGCATCGTGTTTGCGATAACTCTCGTCAAGGCCTGCTTCATTGATGTCGAAGGAATAGGAATCCTTCATCGTGAACTGGCGCACCCGCAGCAAGCCGGACTTCGGCCGCGGTTCGTCGCGGAACTTGTTCTGTATCTGGTACCAGATCTGCGGCAACTGCTTATAAGACCGAAGCTCACTACGCGCAATGGTCACCATGATCTCTTCATGAGTCATGCCGAGACACAGGTCGGCACCCTTGCGGTCCTGCAGGCGAAACATGTTGTCGCCCATGGTCGTCCAGCGGCCGCTCTGCTCCCAGGGCTCGCGCGTCAAGATCGCCGGCAGCAGAAATTCCTGGCCGATCCTGTCCATCTCTTCGCGAACGATCCTGGTAATCTTCTGCAGCGACCTCTGTCCAAGGAAGAGATACGAATAGATTCCGGCTCCCAGCTGGCGAACATACCCGGCTCGCAGCAGGAACTTGTGACTTGCGACTTCCGCATCACTCGGCGCTTCGCGAAGAGTCGGGATAAACAGTTTGGACCATCGATGCATGCGTTTCTGAAATCTTTCCCGCGCCTCAGGCGACCCGCTCGCGATACAACTACACGCCATTCTAAATGGTAGAAAGGCCCTGCCGATGCGACCCGGGCAGAGAAAGAACCCGGCGAAATACCTGTTGCCCATAGACCCGCTCTTCGTTCCTGGACGAAGCGCCTGACACACGCAGCTTCAAAGCCGGGGCGAGCGCGAATTGCTAGATCAATTCCAGTCCCCACAAATCATGCAGGTGCAACACTCCGTCGATGTGGCCGTCATCGTCCACGACCACGAGGGAGGTAATCTTCAACTCTTCCATCCGGTGCAGGGCGCGAGCAGCCAGCTCGTTTGCTCCAATCGTCTTAGGATGAGCATTCATGGCATCGACTGCTCGAAGTTTCAAAGCCTCTGGCCCCTCCCGTTCCAGAAGCCGTCTAAGGTCGCCATCGCTGATCAGGCCGCACAGCTTTCCATCCTTGACGACCGTTGTCACGCCCAGCTTCTTCCGCGACATTTCGTAGATCACGTCCGTCATCGGTGTACCCAGCTCCACTGTTGGCACTGCCTCGCCTTTGTGCATCAGGCTGCGGACTCTCGCCAGTTTATGCCCCAGCTTGCCGCCAGGATGCAGGTCGGCAAAGTCCTCCATCTGGAAACCCTTGCGAAGAGAAACAGCCACGGCCAGCGCATCGCCGAGCGCCAGCATCGCAGTTGTCGAAGCAGTCGGCGCAAGACCCAGGCCACAGGCCTCCCTGGGCACACTGCAGTCGAGTGTCACATCACTATTCAAGCCAAGCGTGGATGAAATTTCACAACAGAACGAAATCAATGCGTCGCCTACCCGCTTCAACATCGGGATCAGCCTCACGATCTCTTCTGTCTCACCCGAAGCCGACAGCGCCACCACCACATCTCCCTTGGTGAGCATGCCGAGATCACCATGCAGGGCCTCTGCCGGATGAAGAAACATCGCCGGAGTGCCCGTCGAGTTCAGGGTGGCCGCAATCTTCTGCGCGATGATGCCGCTCTTTCCCATACCCGTCACCACCACCCGGCCATGCAGCGTGCCGCACTGCATCACCAGCGACACGGCCAGTTCAAAGGCTTCGGCCATTGAACCGTCGAGCCGCTCGGCCAGGGCCATCAGTCCGGCTGCTTCGATGCGTACGAGTTCGGCCGGTGTCTGCTCCGTCATTCGTCTCTCCCGTTCCCTGGTTCCGCCCATCGCGGTCTATCCTGCGCAACCATCGTGCCGCTGGTTTGCGCCTACTCAATGTAGGCTTCTACCAGGCATGCTTTGCGTCGTGCAGGCAATACCGCAGGACTAGAATAGACGGCGATGAGGAACTTGGTCTCTTGAAGAGAAATCAGATAGTCATACTGGTAGTCGTAGCGGCTCTTGGTCTCATGGCATGGTCCGGATACCACAACTTCCAGCGTCGCAAGGCGGAGCAACAGGCCAGCGCGCACGCGGTTCTTGTGCCCGATGCTTCCAACCAGACCGTGGCACAGGATGTAGCTGGAGACGAAGGTCTCCCCAATCTGCGGGGGAAAAAAGCTCCTCCCTTCGTTCTGAAGAACACCGAGGGCAAGCGCGTTTCGCTGGCCGACTACAAGGGGAAAGCAGTTCTGATCAATTTCTGGGCTACCTGGTGCGCGCCCTGCAAAATCGAGATGCCCTGGTTCATTGATCTGCAAAAGCAATACGAAGCGCAGGGCTTCACCATCATCGGCATCTCTGAAGACGATGTGAAGGATCATCCCGAGGTGACGAAGTTTAAGAACAAACTCGGCGTCAACTATCCCATCCTCCTCGGTGACGACGCCGTCGGCAAAGCGTATGGCGGCCTAGAGTTCCTCCCGACTTCCTATTACGTGGGTCGAGACGGAAAGATCGTGGAAGAGACGGCCGGCCTGGCCTCCAAAGATGTGATTGAAGAACACATCAAGAAGGCACTTGCGAGTGGCGGTCAGTGACAACGTCTGACTGGATGCAGCGGACTCACCTCCTTCAAAGTTTCAGACGAACGCTCGCGTTCTTGATCGTCCCGGCAGTCATCAGCCTGGTCGCTGCTCCCCTTGCACACGGACAGGCTGACAACGATCAGAAGCTGCCATGGCAGGTCGGATCGTCAGCGCTGGCCGGCAAGCAGAATAATCCTGTCATCTTCCTTTCTCCGGAGCAGATCACGCTCCCCGCAAATCGCTCGTCCCTGCTTGATCTGCATTTCAGGATCGCCGACGGCCTGCACATCAATTCCCATGCGCCGCATGACGCCACTCTCATTCCGACGCAAATCCTGGTAGCTGAAAATTCCGGCCTCAACACCACCGCCATTGACTTTCCGGCCGGCGTCGACGCCACTTTCAAGTTCGCGCCGAATGAAAAGATGAACGTCTACACTGGCGAATTTGTCCTCCATGCGCACATCACGGCGAAGTCCGGAGACCATCTGTGGCAGGGGGTCATGCGCTACCAGGCATGCGACAACAGCGAATGCCTGCCGCCCAGAAAAGTTCCGGTTGCCGTCGACATCATCGCGAAATGAAAAAAACGCTGGCCTCTAACACCTTGGTCATTTCGCGATCACCAGATGGGCGAATAGATCACCGCAACCTCCGCGCGCAAACTGTGTCAGTTCTGCGTGTGAGGTGATTTATGAAACGACTGGTACTTGCTGCACTTTGTTTCGCTGGTTTGACTTCAGGACTTGCGCTGCACTCTGCGCAGGCCCAGGTTGTGGTTCGCATCGCTCCGCCGGCACCAATCATTGAGCACTACGGCCCACGCCCGCGTCCCGGTTACGTCTGGGTTGGTGGCTACCATCGCTGGGATGGTGGACGCTACGTGTGGACTCCTGGCTACTGGGCCGCCCCCCCTCGTCCCCGCGCGTACTGGGTACCTGGGCATTGGGCGCCCCGTCCCGGAGGATATGTCTTCATCGAAGGGCACTGGCGCTAAGCTGTTCTGAAGCCTCTACGCTTGAGTGAGACTCACGGCGTGGAGGCTCTAACATCCGGCACTGACTTAGCTGGATCGATTTAGCTGGGTGACGCGACGCTGGCACCGACCGTCCTGCTCTGCTTCAAGCGTGTGACCACGCGTTGTCTGCCCAGCGCAATCATCACGGCGAAGAGGCTCGGCGCAACACCCTGCCCAGTAAGAGCCACGCGGGCTCCATTGATCAGGACGCCGGCCTTGAGGCCTTTTTCTTCTGCGAACGATCGCAGAACCTGCTCTGTACTGACTTCGCTGAATTCCGGATGGCTGTCATATCGTTCGGCTAACTCCACCAGACAGTCCCGTGTCGTGTCGTCCTTCAGAAACTTCGCGATCGCACCTTCGTCGAAGGCAAAATCATCAGTGAAAAATGCGCGGAAGCTGCCTGCAAAATCCGTCAGGTTTCTTGCACGATGCTTCACCAGGTCGATCGTCGAAAGTATCTCTTCCGCACTGCGTGACGGCTCAAGTCTGGCCTTGTCCCACTCCACTTCAATCAGCGGCAGCAGCTTCTCCGCGGGATAGCGTCGTATCCATTCCGTGTTGAACCAGGCCAGCTTGTCGTTATCGAAGACTGCATTCGACTTCGAAATACCTTCCAGCGAAAACAGCGCTATCAATTCTTCAGAACCGAAAATTTCACGGTCCTTGCCGTTCTCATCTTTCACCTGTCCCGGAGTCCAGCCGAGCAGTGCAAGGAAATTCCGGAATGCCTCCGGCACGATCCCGAACTCCTTGTAGGAAATCACTGAAGTCGCACCATGTCTCTTGGAGAGCCGCGTCTTGTCCGGACCGAGGATCAGCGGCACATGCCCGAACACCGGCATCTTAGCCCCAAGTGCCTCGTACTGCAGCACCTGCTTCGGCGTATTCGAGATGTGATCGGCCCCTCGAATGACATGGGTCAACCGCATGTCGATGTCGTCCGTCACCACCGACAGGTGATACGTAGGTATGCCATCCGAACGCAGCAGCACGAAGTCTTCAAGCTCAGCATTCGCAAATTCAAGCTTGCCAAACACCGCATCGTTCCACGACGTTGTTCCATCCAGCGGTGTAGCGAACCGCACAGCGAAGGCCTCGCCTCCAGCCTTCCGTCGCTGCACTTCTTCTGCGGAAAGCCCGCGGCATCGCCGGTCATACATCGGCTGGCGGCCGGCCGCAGTCGCCTCCTGCCGCCGCTGCTCCAGTTCTTCTTTCGTGCAGAAGCAGGGATACGCATGACCACCTGCGACCAGCTTCGCGGCAGTTGCCGTATAAAGGTCGAGCCGCTGTGACTGAAAAAACGGTCCTTCATCCCAGTCAAGTCCCAGCCAGCGCATACCTTCGAGAATGCCTTCAACCATGGCTTCTGATGATCGTTCAAAATCCGTATCTTCAATCCGCAGGATCAGCGTGCCGCCAGTATGGCGGGCAAACAGCCAGTTAAATAATGCAGTGCGGGCGCCTCCCACATGTAGATAACCAGTAGGGGAGGGCGCAAAACGAACTCTTACAGCTTCCGGCAAAACGTGTCTCCAACAGAAAGTCTAGAACTCAGAATACCGCCGCGCATCAATCCAGCGGCAGACCATCCAGCTTGTTCAAGCGTCCCACTGGATACAGCCCCACCCGCTGCGGGCCCATCCATGGCGAACGCTCATAGAAAAACTCAAGCCTTGCCTGCGGGTTAGCAGCAAAGCGCGCATCCGTTTCGACCTTGTGCTCAAACTCCGCCTTCAGCTTCGGATCGGCCGCCATCATCTTGCGTGCCAATGGTTCCAGCACATACGCTTCGCCATATTCTTTCTGCTCGAAGATCGGATCGAAGAAGCCCCAACGCATGGCCGAGTCCGCACCCAGCGGTTCCAGCCACTCGATCGCCACAGCCGACAGACGCTGGTTCAACTCGACGACGGCTGAACCTGCGGGAAACGTAGCTGTCTCTGTGACTGTAGTGCACTGCCCGAACTGCCCTGCCTTTACCCCCGCACCTTCGCCGGCAAACAGCGGATGCCTGCCTTCAAACGGAGGCTCGTTCCACGTCATGCCGCTGCACTTGTAAGTCTCGACAGGTCCGGTCCACTCCGCCGTCGTGCGATGCATGACTACCTGGTGTGCAGCCAGCACGTCAATCACCTGCGTCCATGCCTTCGGAACAATGTAAGCCGCCGGCGGCACCACGGCAGCCGTCACCTTGAAGCCGGTCTGCAGGGGAAGCGTCACATTCCATGGCTCATGCGAATACTGGATCCACATCGCACCGGAGACTTCACTCAGCTGCCGCGTAGACTTGTAACCGCGAAACAGGAACGGCGTCGTCGATTCACCATCCCACCCCACGCTCAACGGATAAGCAATATCGCCGAGCGGATGCGCACCCAGCTGCTCGGCATGCCGGTCCGCTTCGGCATTCAGCTTCAGCAGCGTGTCCGCATCGCGATTCATCACAGCAAGAAGTGCTTTCAGAACCTCGTAATTGCCGGTCACGCGAGTCTTGTAATCCTTCAACATGTGCATCTCGACCAGCATGCCCGGCCGGTTTTCTAAAATCATGTAGCCGGTCGAAAATCGCGGCGGATCGTCATTGAAGCCCAGCCCTTTGGCTGGATCGCTGTCATCGACAAGCGAGATGTAAGTCGTCGATGCTAGATGACCGCTGGCATCCACCTGGCGTGCCAGATCCGGGACCACTGTCCCGTCAATCCAACGCGCCATCGGTCCGTAAACATTGGGCCCATCGTCGATGGAGTAAGTCACGTCGTACTGGTAATCGGCGCCGTCAGTCACATGATCATCGACAAAGAAATCCGGCAGCCAGCGATGAAACATCGCCATCAAGGCCCGCGTCTCCGGTGTCTGTGCCTTCAGGTAATCGCGATTCAGATTCAGGTTGGTCGCATTGCCCCGCCAGCCCATCTCCTCCGGGCCATTCTGGTTGATGCGGTTATAGCGGCTCCGTCTCTCGTGCCCGTCCGCGTTGTACATCGGGATAAACACAAACACGGCGCGATCCAGCAGCGCCGCCTCTTTGTGTGTGATCACCATGTCCCGCAGCAGTGCCAGGCAGCTATCCTTTCCATCCATCTCACCGGCATGAATGGAATTCTGCACCAGAAGAATTGGACGATTCTGCGCATGCAGCCTCACTGGATCGAAGACGCCATCCTTCGAAGCGATCACGATATCCAGGTCCCGACCGGAACCTGTCTCGCCGAACTTTTCAATGCGGACCTGTCCGGGCGCTGCCGATTCGATTCGGCGCAGATACCTCATGGTCTCCGCGTAGTCGGGCGTCGTCTTGTAGGCCGCAGCCTCTGACGGGGTCGTCCAATCGCCAGCCGGAACCTGCGCAGCCGCTGTGCGCATAAAAAACAAAGCAACCGCCAGGACCAGAAGCTTCAAAGCGCTCTCCTCACCCGCATTCCACTTGATTGGTAAAAACGCAGCTAAGTGATGTCGTCCGTATCGAACGTGGGAATCTTGATGGTCCGTCGCGTCAGCAATCCCGGCTCATCACCATGAACCTGGCTCACCAGGTCTTTGACCACATCTTCCAGGTGCTTCTGGTTCTCGATGACTGCAGACATGGTCTTCGGATGACCGGGCTCTTCTATCTTCTCGATCAACACAATCGCGTGCGCCTGCGCCACATGATCCAGGCCCATGCCCTCAGGCGTCTTCGCTTTCACACTCACAGCATTCAGTTCCAGGTCGAGCAGATCAGCAATGCGCTCCCGGATATCCACCGCGATCGGCGAAATCTTCGGAGCCGCCAGCACCAGCGTCGTATCGACATTGATGATTTTGTATCCGGCGTTCTGGATCTCCTCAATCGCCAGGTTCAGGAAAATCGCCGAGTCAGCATCCTTCCAGCGAGCATCGCCCGGCGGGAAAAAGGTGCCGATATCTCCCGCAGCGACAGCTCCCAGCAGGGCGTCCGTGATGGCGTGCAGTAATACGTCACCATCCGAGTGGCCGGCCAGACCTTCGTGATGCTGAATAGCAACTCCGCCAATCTTTAAAGGCACTCCTGCCTTGAACGCGTGCGAATCCCAGCCCTGTCCAATCCTGATGCTCATCGTGTCTTTCCTGTTCGGGCTTTTCCTGGTTGCTATTAAGCAGCCTCTAGCCTATCGCAGAGGGTGCAAAGCACCTAGGGAGGCCATCCCGGACTGGCCATAAAGCTGGCCCGCTATGTCGCGACCCATCCGCGCCGCGCTCCGTTCTAGGCAGTCGCTAATCTTGAAGCCGCCCGCGCTAAATAGAACTCTGCCAGCTCCAGGTCTCCCGGCTGCGTAATCTTCATGTTCGCTGGCGATCCGGCAACCACGGCGACAGTGCCGCCAGCACGCTCCACCAGGCTCGCTTCGTCTGTTCCACAAAAGCCGTCGGCCTCTGCCTCGGCAAACGCACGGCGCAGCAGGTCAAGCCGAAAGCCCTGGGGCGTCTGTGCCTGCACAATGTACTCGCGCGGTATCGTCGTCCGGATGATGGCGCCATCGGCAGTCCGCTCCACCTGCTTGATGGTGTCGACTGCCGGCAACGCAACAATCGCGGCGCCATGCTTCGCAACCGCCTCAATCGTGCGTGCGATAGTATCCGCATCGATCAAAGGACGCACCGCATCGTGCACCAGCACAATGTCGCTTTCTCCCGAAGCAGGTACCGCAGCTTCAGCCTGGATCGCGGCCAGCGCTCTACTCACGGATTCCTGCCTGGTATCGCCACCCTCGACAATCTGGATGCGGGTGCCAAGCCCATACTCGGTCATCAACTCCCGCGCCCGCTTTACCTCAGGTCCCCGCACAGCTACGTAAATAGCAGTGACCTGCCCGATAGCAGCAAAGGCGCGCAGACTGTGGATCAGGATCGGAATGCCGCCCAGCATCAGGAACTGCTTGGCCGAAGTAGAGGTCGCATGACCGGGACTCATACGCGTGCCCAGTCCCGCTGCGGGAAGAATGACAAAAACCTGCATAACAGCCGGAGTATACAAGGATTCCAATACGCACGAGCGCCGCGTTCTCCTTGGCGCAGCGTGGGAATGAGGTCCCGCGTGTTTATTCCTTCGCCAATTTCAAACCGATCTGCATACTAGCGGCATGTTCCGCAAAGTCACAGCCGCCGCTGCCTGCCTGGTTCTCGCGTTCCCAGCCAGCACACTCGCGCAACACTACGATCTCGTCATCCGAAATGGCCGCATCATCGACGGGACCGGTTCACCCTGGTACACCGCAGACATCGCCATTCGGAGTGGTCACATAGCAGCCATTGGCCGCTTGAAGCTCGAGCCCGGTCAGAAAGCTATCGACGCCCACAACCAGGTTGTTGCACCCGGTTTCATCGACATGCTCGGCCAATCCGAACTCACCATCCTGGTCGATCCGCGTCTACCCTCCAAGATTTACCAGGGCATCACCAGCGAAATCACCGGCGAAGGCAATTCAATCGCACCCACCAATGACCGCATGCTCGCCGAAGACAAACCAGTCTTCGATCACTACCAGCTCCAACCGGACTGGCGCACCCTCGACCAGTACTTCCGCCACATCGAGACTCGCGGCATGGGCATCAACCTCGGCACCTATGTGGGCGCAACGAGCGTCCGCCGCGTGGTGCTGGCCAACGAGGATCGAGCTCCCAATCCACAGGAACTCGCACAGATGCAGTCCCTGGTTCTTGACGCCATGCACCAGGGCGCCATGGGGGTGTCCACCTCGCTGCAATACTCGCCGGCGCCCTACGCAAAAACAGACGAGCTGATCGCTCTTGCCGCTACAGCAGCCAGCGCCGGCGGCATCTACGCCACTCACATGCGTTCTGAGGGCGATGCCATCTCCAACTCGCTCGACGAAACTTTCCGCATTGCCCGCGAAGCGAAAATTCCTGTCGAAATCTGGCATCTGAAAGCCGCCGGCAAGCCGAACTGGGGCCGCATGCCGCAGATCGTCGAACGCATCAATGCTGCCAGGGCTGAAGGCCTCGACATCACCGCCGATACCTACGCCTACACTGCCTGGTCGAACACATTCTCTGCTTTCGTGCCGCCCTGGGCGCACGTCGGCGGAGATGCAGCCATGGTCAACCGCCTCAAGGATCCTGCACAGCGCGCTCGCATTCGCGACGCCATGCTGCATGACAAAAACTGGGATAACGAGTGGCTGGAGATCGCCGGGCCGGAGGGCATCACTCTCTCTTCCACCACGGTACCGGCCATGCAGCCGATGCTCGGGAAGAACGTCGCAGACATCTCCCGGGCCCAAAGTAAAGACCCGATCGATTGCATCATGGACTTGCTCATCGCCGATCCGGCCATGGAGGTGGTCGTTGCCGGCATGTCCGAGCCCGACGTCGCACTCGCTCTCAAGCAGCCGTGGACTTCCATCGACAACGACTCCTCCGGCACATCGCCGGACGGCATCCTCGGCCGCGATCATCCCCATCCCCGCGCCTACGGAACCTTCCCGCGAATCCTGAGGAAGTACGTCCGGGAAGACCAGCTGCTCACCCTGCCGGACGCCATCCGGAAGTTCTCTGCGCTGCCTGCACAACGGCTCGGCCTGACTGACCGCGGTGTTCTCAAGACTGGCATGTGGGCCGACATCGTCATCTTCGATCCTGCGACCATCCGCGACCTGGCTACGTATGACAAGCCGAACCAGCTCTCCAGCGGCATGAACTACGTCCTGGTCAACGGCGTCCCGGTGATCCGTGAGGGCACAATGACAAATGCTCTTCCGGGCAAAGTCCTGCGTGGACCTGGCTACCAGCCTTGAAACGCCCGTGATGACTCAGCTTCGTCTACCATCGACGAGTCACTATGCCGAAGCCAGCTCCTTCTTCCGGCCGTAATCCCAACCTCGCCCTCGACGAGTCCATGCTCCATCCCGGCCTGCGTCTCGCCGTCGCGGTTTCAGGAGGCGCTGACTCGGTTGCCCTGCTGCGCGCCTTATTGACTCGTCAGGCCTCCACCGGCCTGGTTCTCTCAATCATCCACATCCACCACGGTATCCGCGGAGCTGACGCAGACCGGGATCAGGCCTTTGTCGAAGCCCTGGCCAGGTCGCATGGCCTCTCGATCCACGTCCAGCACGTCGACACGCCGGCCCGTTCTGCCGTCCATCGCGAAACCCTGGAGGAGGCTGCACGCCACCTTCGCTATGAACAGTTTGCCGAGCTGCTCCAGGCGGGGACCGTCGACGCCGTGGCAACGGCTCACACTCTCGATGATCAGGCAGAAACAGTCCTGCAGAAGCTCATCCGTGGCGCCTGGACGGAAGGTCTGGGCGGCATCTCGCCAGTCCTCCTCCTGAATGCAGGCCGCATCCTGCGCCCTTTGCTCCCGGTTACCCGTGCCGACGTGGAAGCCTATCTGCGAGCACTCGATCAGCCATGGTGCGAAGACGCGACAAATCAGGACCTTGCCCACACCCGGAATCGGGTGCGCCATCATCTGCTGCCCATCCTGAAGGACTTCAACCCCCGATTCGCCGTGCAATTAAGCCGGCTCGCCGCCGTCGCTCGCGACGAGGAGGCATGGTGGCAGCGGGAAGTCGTTCGTACCGGCAAATCGCTCATCCTACCTGGGAAGCCGGTCCGGGGCGGCGGCCGCTCGTCCAGCACTCACCCCGATGACCGCACGATCGCTTTTGAACTGGAAAGACTGCGCTCTCTCGATGCCGCCGTGCGCCGCCGTGTTCTGCGCTGGGCCGCATCCGAAATCGGACTGATGCTCGATTTCGACCAGACCGCGCGATTGATGGAGCTTTCCACACCTTCCTCTGAGCTCAAGCGGATCGACTTCACACCTGCCTTCTCGGCTCAGAAAACAGCCCGCGAGCTGCAACTGCAACGTGCAAGCCGGCCAGCACCCGCGGCAGAGATCGATATCGAACTGCCTGTCCCAGGAATGGTTCGAGTGGACGCATCCGGCCTTGTCTTTGAAACCGCCCCGCTCGACGGAGCCGTTCTGAAGGTCCCTTCCGCCTCCATCCGCAACATCCGGGCCGGCGATCGCGTCACCCTGCGTCACACCAGCTCCTCGAAAACGATCAAAGACGTCTTCGAGCGCCTGCACATCCCCCAGGCTGAGCGCAACCGGCGTCTCGTCGTCTCCTGGCAAAGCCATATTCTTTGGCTGCAAGGCGTAGATCTTGATCCTGCCAGCATTCCGGAACTGTCATTCCGGCTGGAAGTGCGACCGGCGGCAGACTGAAAGCTTCCAGCTGGTTGCGAGGCGAAATACAACCTTGGAGCTATCCAAATGAGGATTGGCCGTCAAATCCGGGTGCCCTTCTGAACCATAGTACGAATGTGCCTTGCATTCGCTGCCGTGAGTGCCTCTTCATCAGGTTAGAATGAGAGGTGTTTTACCAGCAGGGATCATCTTCCCTGGACCGCTGGTGCCTTGAAAGACAAAACCTCCCCGGCGACGCTTTTCCCGGTCGAGGCACGTCTAACAGCTGGCAGGCCGATTCAGACGAGAGAGAAGCCTGTGTATTAGGCCGAAAGCTCACTGATCCGCGAGCTGGCTGTGCTGTAACAGAAAAGAGGTTTTTTCGTGAATTCTAAGGTCAAGACGATCATCTTCTGGGTCTTCATCATTGCGTGCCTCGTGCTGCTCTGGCAGATCGTTCAAAAGAGCACTGGCGTAGGCAAGGAGCAGGAGATTTCCTTCTCCGACTTCATGCGCGATGCCCAGCAGGGTCTCATCAGTGATGTGAGCGTGACCAATACCAATGAAGTCCGCGGTCACTTCCGCAACAAGAGTGAGGTCTTCCACACTATCGTCCCGACCAACTATCCGGACATGTTCAAAATCCTGAACGACGCCAAAGTATCGATGACGTTCAAGGACTCGAACGGCAATTCCTGGCTGCCGATCCTGATCAATTTCTCGCCGCTGCTCGCCCTCTTTGCGATCTGGTTCTTCATGGTCCGCCAGATGCAGAACGGTGGCAACAAGGCGATGTCGTTCGGCAAAAGCCGCGCCCGCCTGCTCTCCATGCAGCAGAAGAAAGTTACGTTCAAAGACGTAGCCGGCGTGGATGAAGCCAAGGAAGAGCTGAAGGAAATCATCGAGTTTCTGCGTGAAGCGCAGAAGTTCCAGAAGCTCGGCGGTCGTATTCCCAAGGGCGTCCTGCTCGTCGGACCCCCGGGTACCGGCAAGACCCTGCTCGCCCGCGCGGTTGCCGGCGAGGCGAATGTTCCGTTTTTCTCAATCTCCGGTTCTGACTTCGTCGAGATGTTCGTAGGCGTCGGTGCCAGCCGCGTTCGCGACCTCTTCGAGCAAGGCAAGAAGAATGCGCCATGCATCATCTTCATCGACGAAATCGACGCAGTCGGCCGCCATCGCGGCGCCGGCCTCGGCGGTGGTCACGATGAACGTGAGCAGACGCTGAACCAGTTGCTCGTCGAAATGGACGGCTTCGAATCGAACGACGGTGTCATCCTCGTCGCCGCCACCAACCGCCCGGATGTTCTTGACCCCGCCCTTCTGCGCCCCGGCCGTTTCGACCGCCGCGTCGTCGTTGGCCGTCCAGACGTTCGTGGACGCGAAGAAGTCCTCGCTGTCCACTCCAAGAAGGTGCCCGTTGCAGAAGACGTCAACCTGAAGGTTCTGGCTCGTGGAACGCCCGGCTTCTCCGGTGCTGACTTAGCCAACATGGTCAACGAAGCAGCCCTCAGTGCCGCCCGCGCCAATCGCAAGTCGGTCCACATGTTCGACTTCGAAACCGCCAAGGACAAGGTGCTCATGGGAGCCGAGCGCAAGTCCATGCTGCTGTCTGACGAAGAGAAGCGCGTCACGGCCTATCACGAAGCAGGCCACGCTCTTGTCGCTGCCCTGCGTGATCATGCTGACCCGCTGCACAAGGTCACCATCATCCCACGCGGTATGGCGCTCGGCGTCACCATGCAGCTGCCGACAGACGACAAGCACACGGTCACCAAGGACTATCTCGAGACTCAGCTCGCCATCCTCATGGGCGGCCGCTGTGCCGAAGAGATCTTCCTCAAGCAGATGACCACTGGTGCCGGCAACGACATCGAGCGTGCTTCCGAACTCAGCCGCAAGATGGTTTGCGAATATGGCATGAGCCGCCTTGGACCCCTGACCTTCGGCAAGAAGGAAGAGCAGATCTTCCTCGGCCGCGAGATCGCACAGCATCGCGACTTCTCGGAAGAGACTGCTCGTCAGATCGATGGAGAAGTCCGCAGCCTGGTCGATGCTGGTTACCAGTCTGCATACAGCATCCTCGATCACAACCAGACCATCATGCATAACCTGGCAGCTGCCCTGCTCGAACGCGAAACCCTCGATGCTGCAGAACTTCGCATGATCATCGAAGGCCGCGAACTGCCGCCGATGAACAACTCGAACGGCCCAGGCAGTGGTGATCCGGAGACGACGAAGGTCCTCAAGCCGGATCCAGGCCGTGCAGCAGGCTTCCCGGAAGGCAGCCCTTCACCCGCATAACTGATCCTCAAACCACTATCAGAAAACTACTACCAGGAGCCCGGCTTTTGAGCCGGGCTCCTCTGCGTCTGAAGGCTGATTTTCCTGGGCGATGGACCCGCGCATCCATTCGCATCCTCTAGGTGCGAAAATGAGGCATTGATGCACAAGCTTGCCGCCATCTTAGCCATCCCGGTCTTTAGCATTCTCTCGGGTTGCGGCTATCATGCCGTAGGTTCGGCCACACACCTTCCGGCTAATGTACACACACTCTCCGTGCCGTTTTTAGAAAATCAGACACAGCGTTTTCATGTTGAAGTCGACATGACACGCGCGCTCATAGCCGAGCTGAACACACGCACCCGTTACACTATCGTTCCTGCCGACGCCGCGGCCTCGGCCGATGCAATATTGCGCGGCACCATCCTCACCGAGACCATCGCGCCCTACACCTATAACTCCAACACCGGTCAGACCTCCACCTATCTAGTCACGCTCATCGCCAATGTCTCCCTCGTTGATCGCGACAACCGCGTCCTTTACAAGCATGATGACTACCAGTTCCATCAGCAGTACGAAGCGACCGCTGACCTCGCAAGCTTTATCCAGGAAGATGCCCCCGCAGAAAAGCGACTCGCCCGGGACTTCGCACAGGCCGTCGTGAGCGATATGCTGGAATCCTTCTGATGACTTATTCTCACTCTTCCTCCCATTCCGCGACCGCCGCCGCATGACCGCCACCAGCCGCACCGCCGGCATGCGCAGCTTCGTTTCGTCCGATCGTTTCCTGGCCGAAATTCAAGCAGCCGCCACAGGCAAAGCCCAATTGAGGCCCGGATACATCCTGGTCGGTGACGAAACCTTCCTCTACGAACGCTGCCGCCGCGCCATCATCCAGGCACTCATCGATCCATCGCTTCGAGACTTCTCGCTCTCCGATCTCGACCTCGCCGAGGTTTCGATCTTCGAAGCACTTGATCGCGCGCGAACTCCGTCGCTTATGGCGCCATTCCAGGTCATCTTTCTCCGTAACATCAAGACCCTGTATACCCGCGGCTCCAAAAAGGAAGAGTTTGCCGCCCTCGATGCTTACGGGCGCGATCCCAACCCTCAGGCTGTCCTTCTCTTCGTCGCCGACCACATCCACATCCCCACCGACCTGCGACGCATGGACATGCAGGACAAGGACAAGTACGAGCGCATCCGCGAAACTCTCGGTGACTGGTGCGGCACCGTCGAACTTGCCCGCGTCGACGAAGCCGATGCGGCGAAGTGGCTGATCGCGTCCGCGGAAGCCGAGGGCGTGACTTTCGACCTGGATGCTGCCCGCGAGCTCGCCGACTCGCTCAGCGCCGACATGATGCTCATCGCCAACGAGCTCGAAAAGCTTCTGCTGTATACGTCGGTGTCCGCCACACAGACACACGCAGCGATCAAGCGCCCCATCACTCTCGGTGATGTGGAAACGATGGTGCTGGCTGCCAAGCAGCGCAGCCTGTATGAACTCACTGACGCCATATCCTTAAAAGACAAGCCCAGGGCACTCGCCCTGCTCGGCGGTCTGCTCAATGCATCCGATGGCGGCGAGGATTCAGCGATCGGCCACCTCTACATGCTCGCCCGCACCTTCCGCCAGATGATCATCATCCTCGAAAAGAACGTTCGCGATTCGCGAGCCATCTGGGCTGTCCTCTGGCAGGGCTTCCGCATGCCGCCGTTTGCAGCCGACGATCTCATCAAGCAGGCACGCCGATATAAAACACGCCGTGAACTCACCCGCGCCCTGCGCCTCATCGCCCGAGCCGATCTCGAACTCCGCTCATCCCCACCTGACAAGCGGCTCGTCCTCGAGCGCCTCGTCATCGGCCTGGCAAGTGAGTCAAAGCCTGAGGTCTTCGAAGCCTCACTCCAGTACGCCATGCAGATCTAACTCTTCGCATCTATTCCAGCACGCCATCTGCAAACTTCTGCTCCGGCCTGGTTGTCAGCGTCACCGCGGCCGCGATGATCATCGCCCCGCCAAACCATGCCGAAGGCCCCAGCGAATCGCCTAGCAGCTTCACTCCCAGGAACGATCCCAGCATCGGTTCAATATTCAGGAAGACCGCCGCGCGCGAAGCCGGTACACGGTTCATGCCCCAGTTCCACAGCATCGTCGTGCACGCAGTACACAAGACTCCGCTCGCTGCCAGCGCAATCCAGGCCTTCATCGAAACACCATGCACCGGCGGCAATCCGCTCACCACAAGCACAAAGGGAATCATCATCGCGGTACCACTCAACACGCCGTAAGCCGTCACCACAGCCGGAGAATGCAGCTCCATCAAGTGCTTGTTCAGCAGGATCCATGCCAGCGAAATAATCAACGCCAGCACAACCAGCAGGTCGCCCGCAAGTGACGGCCCTGTTCCGGAAGTATGGTGACTGCCGCCCAGCACGATCAATGCCACGCCGACCGTCGAGCCTACCAGAGCCATCCAGCCGATCACGTCGAGCCGCTCCTTGGTGAATAACGAAGCGCCCACGCCGAGAATCACCGGCATCGTGCCAACCATCAGCGACGCATGCGAAACAGTAGTCAGCGAAAGGCCATAGAACTGCACCAGGAACTGCACCGGAATGCCGAGGAACGAAGCCAGCAGCAGTGTGCGCCACTCCTGCGCTGCCAGCCGATCCCCGTGCCCAATCGCAAGCGGCACAAGCGCGGCACAGGCAAACAGAAAGCGCCACAGCACCATGTGGTTGGACGACATTTCGGCCAGCACGATCTTGCCAAAATAAAAACCCGTTCCCCACAAGGCCCCTGCTAAGGCACACGCACCATACCCAAGCCAACGTGTTCTCGATGTCTCCATCAATGAGACGTCGCTACCAGACGCGGCACATCGTCTGCGCAACCATCGGCTGTCCCTGCCTGCAGCCGAAAGCCTTCGCGAACTCCGGCATATTTACCAGCACGCCCTTGACCCGGATCGCGTCAGGAGAATGCGGATCCGTCTGCACCAGCATCCTCACCATCTCCGGCCGCTCGGTCGCGCACCAGTTCTGCGCCCAGCCCAGGAACAGCTGCTGCTGTGGTGTGTATCCGGTGGCATCCTTTTTCTCAACATCCATGCCAGTCCTGCCCGCATCGGCAATCAGTGCCATTAAGGCAAGTCGCAGGCCGCCATTGTCCGCGGTATTTTCGCCCAGTGTCAGCTTGCCATTCACATGCAGCGTATCGACCGCTGTGAAGCTGCTGTATTCATTCACCAGGCAGTCCGTCCGTTCCGTAAACTTCTGTTTGTCTTCTGCTGTCCACCAGTCCTTCAGATTGCCCTGTCCATCAAACTTCCGACCCTCATCGTCAAAGCCGTGCGTCAGTTCATGGCCGACCACCGCTCCAATGTGTCCGTAGTTCGTCGCAGCAGAAGCATTCTTGTCATAGAAGGCGGGCTGCAGGATGCCCGCCGGAAAATTGATGGTGTTCATACTGGGATCGTAATCGGCATTCACAGTAGGTGGCGTCATATCCCACTCGCCCTTGTCCACCGGCTTGCCGATCTTGTTCAAGTCGTACGCCTTCAAAAACTCCTGGGCCCGCATGGAGTTGCCGACTGCGTCGCCGCGCACCACCATTAAAGCCGAGTAGTCCCGCCACTTGTCCGGATAGCCGATCTTGTCGACCACTGCATGCAGCTTCTCCTTGGCCCTCACCCTGGTCTGCGCGCTCATCCACTCCAGGCCATCCAGGTCCTTGTCCATCGCGGCCTCAATGTCTTTCACTTCCTGAAGGGTGCGTGCCTTGCTGTCACCGGCAAAGTAGTGCTCTACATACTCCTTGCCCAGCGCTTCACCCAGGACCCGGTCAGTGCTGGCAACGCAACGCTGCCATCGCGGCTCCTGCTGCGGAGTGCCCGTCAGCTTCCTTCCATAAAAATCGAAATACTCCTCGTCGAAAGCCCTGGGCAGTCGCATGGACTGCGACTCGACTAGGCGCAGCCGAAGATAATTCCGCAGGGTCGCGATCTCTGTAGTCTTCAGCGTAGCGTTCAGTGACTTGAAAAATCCCGGAGAAGCTACATTCAGTTCCTCGATTGCAGGTGATCCCACTTCCTTCAGAAACACCGTCACATCCAGTGGAGTAGTCGCTGCAGCGAACGCCTTCACCGGCATCATGTGGTACACCTTGTCCGGATCGCGCCGCTCCACCACGTCCATCGAAGCCTTCGCCAGCTCGGTCTCAAACGCCATCACCTGCTTTGCATTGGTTAACGCTTCCGTCTCCGATTGTCCAAGCAGCTGCAGCATCTTTGTGAGATGAGCGACATATTGCTCACGCGTCTTCACCGACTCGGCATCGGTCCGCAGGTAGTAATCCTTCTCCGGCAATCCCAGGCCACCCTGGTCCATAACAGCAATCTCACGCGTGGCGTCTTTGAAATCCTGCTGCGAAGTAAAGTCGAAAAAGGCGCCCACATTGATCTTCTTGTAGTGCGCTGCCAGTGCTGTCAGACCGTTGCGCGACTGTAAAGCATTGATCCGTGCCAACTCCGCTTTCAGCGGGGACAAGCCGGCCTTCTCGATCGCAGCCGTATCCATGCAACTCGCATAGTAGTCGCCGATCTTCTGCTCGTTCGTGCCGTTTGCTGCTGATTTAGCAGCAGCATCGGTCAGCAGCCCATGCAGCGCCTGCGTGTTGAACTCGTAAAGATTCGTGAACTGATCGAAAGACGCCTGGTCAGCTGGAATCGGATGGAGCTTGCTGAAGTTGCCACACGCATACTGGTTGAAGTCCACGCATGGATCGGCCTTTGCATCCATGGCGCTCTTATCGAATCCAGGCAGCGGCGCATACACCGGCTCAGGCTTGTCCTGTGCTCGTGCAACACTCCCACTCCAGGCTGCCATCAGTAGGATAGCGGCGACTGCTGTTACTTTTCCTCTTCGAAGATCCACGACTCTCTCCATACTGTGTCAGTTACATATCGGCTAAGCTGGTTACCAGACACTGCAACGTCTCTTCGCGACCATCGGTTCCTTGGCTGTGCAATTGAAGGCCTGCTGAAACTCCGGCAGATTCACCACCACGCCATTCACGCGATCCTCTTCCGGCGCATGCGGATCCGTCCGGACCATCAACCTTGTCGACTCCAGCCGCCGGCCTTCGCACCAGCCCTGCGCATAGCCCAGAAAGAAGCGCTGTGCCGGCGTGAATCCATCCGTCCGGTGGAGTGGATCCACGTTGTTCCGCTGCGCCCGCTCCATGTAAGCAAGGTAAGCGATCCGCAAACCCCCAAGGTCCGCGAGGTTTTCGCCAAGGGTCAGCCTTCCATTCACATGCAGATCATCGACAGCAACAAAGCCGTCGTATTCTTTCACGACGCAATCGGCTCGTTCGTTGAACTTCTTCGCATCGTCCGCAGTCCACCAGTCCTTCAGATTGCCGGACGCATCGAACTGCCGACCTTCATCGTCGAAGCCATGCGTCAGTTCGTGGCCGATCACGCCACCCGCATCGCCGTAATTCACGGCATCATCCATGTGCTCATCAAAGTAGGGCGGCTGCAGAATGCCTGCCGGAAAGTTCACGTCATTCATCTGCGGGTTGTAGTAGGCATTTACGGTCGGCGGGCTCATGTCCCACTCGCCTTTGTCCACCGGCTTGCCGATCTTCGCTATGTCCCGCTGTTGTTCGAACGCACGCGACCGCAGCCCGTTCCCCAGTGCATCGCCGCGCGTGATCGTCAGCGTAGAGTAATTACGCCACTTGTCCGGATAGCCAATCTTGTTCGCGATGCCGTGCAGTTTCAACTTCGCTTCGGCCTTGGTAGCCGGGCTCATCCACGTCAGCTGGTCGATGTCGCGTCCCATCGCAGCTTCCACATCCGTCGCCAGCAGCAAGGTTCGCTGCTTGTCAGCAGGGCTGAACTGCTGAGCCACGTACACCTCGCCCAGCGCCTCACCCAGGTTGTGGTCCACATCGGCTACGCAACGCTTCCATCGCGCCTGCTGCTGAGGCTGGCCCGTCAGGATATTGCCATAGAAATGAAAGACCTCCGCATCCGCACTTTCCGGCAGCGCCAGCAACGGGGCGCCATGGATCAATCTCCATCGGAGATACGCCTTTAACGTCGCCAGGTCTGTCGAAGTGATCAGCTGATTGAGGCGATCGAAGTAAGCAGGCGAAACAACATTCAGAGATTCAATGGCAGGCACGCCCGCCAGTTTCAAATACGACCTCATCTCGAGCGCTGGCGTTTTCTGCTCCAGCGCGCTTAACGGCATGCGATGGTAAATCGCCTTCGGATCACGCCGCTCCTCGTTGCTCATGGAAGCTTTCGCCAGTTCCGTCTCAAACGACAACACCGTCTTAGCATTCATCGCGGCCTGTTGCGGAGTATCCCCCAGCAGCACAAACATATTCGCCATGTGCTGCGCATACTGGTCGCGCAGCGTCTTCGACTTGTCATCCGTCCGCAGGTAGTAGCCCTTCTCCGGCAATCCCAGCCGCGGCTGGTCAACCGCCGCAATCTGCTCCGATGCATTCACGGCATCCTGTTCGGAAGACAATCGGAAGAAGGCCGGCACGCCTGTCTTGGCCAGCTGCGCCGTCAGCTCTGGCAACTCTGCCTTCGACGTCACAGTATCCACTTCATCCAGTTCTTCCCTCAGTGGACCCAGGCCCTTCTGATTGATGGCCTGCGTGTCCATGCAGGTCGCATACGCATCCCCGGTCTTCTGCTGATTCGCGGAACGCAACGCACCCGGAACAGCTGCTTTCTCGAGGATTGCCTTCAGCACCAGATTGTTCTGCTCTTCCACCTCCGAGTCGCGGCCATACCTGCTCCGGTCAGCCGGCACAGGGTTCTGCTGCAGCCAGCCTCCACAGGCATACTGATAGAAGTTGCTGCAGGGCGCTGCCTTGGGATCCAGCAGGGAAATGTCCAGCCCCTTCAACTGCTTCAACGTCTGCTGGCTCGTCGCCAGTGCGGCTGCGTCATGCGCCTCCGGAGCAGCCGCAGACTGCGCAGCAATCCGGGTCGTCGACAATCCGGCGAAGAAAAGAATGGCCGCCAGCAGGGAAGCAACAGGCAGCGAATCAGCAATTTGCATTTTCATCATAGGGGCGTGATATTCCAGGCAGCTCAGGCACGATGGCAGTCGGATCTACTCGATAAGGCAGCCCTGCCATTCTCTCATCTGCACGCCCCGAATCTCCGGCGCCTGCCCCGCTTCCATCCCGTTGATGCCATTTACAACCCGGGTCCTTGCGAGGGCAGGCCTTGTATGACAATGGAAAGAGAGAAATGAGCACCGATCTGTTGCCTGCGTCCTCCACTCCCTTGAAAGCTGTCCTGCGCAGGTGGCTCGTCGTTGCCGTGGTTGTCTTCACCGGCGCTCCCGCTGCTCTTCCAGCGCCTCGTCCTGCGCCGCCCGTGCCCATCATGCGCATACCCGTAGACGCCATGGGCTACCGGCCGGTGGGCTCGCTGTACCTGCTGCTGCGGCAGTCGTCGTTGACTCTCGACTTCATCGACGATGCGCATGTGCTCTTCACCTTTCACCAGTTTCGGCTCATGGAGCGTGAAGCAGAAAAGGGTCACGACGATCAGAACATCCATGCAGTCGTCATCGACCTCAACTCCGGCGCACAGACAACAACAGCAGAGTGGCGCTTCCACGACCGGAGAACCTACCTGTTCGGCCTGGGCAACGGCACCTTCCTGGTGCGGCAGGGCAACGAGCTTTTCCGTACCGGCATGGATCTTCACCTGCGTCCGTATCTTCGCTTCAGCGATCGGCTGCTTACTGCCCAGGTCTCACCCGATGGTCAACTGCTGACCGTGCAATCCGACCTGGAGCGTCATTCCGAAGAAAAACACAAACGCCTCGTGCAGGAAGCCATCGACAACGGGGAAAGCCTGCCGGACGAAGATGTGGCAATCCAGATGATCCGTCTCGACCGTCGCCGCGTCATCGCCCGAGCCAGGGCAGATACACCCTTGAAGCTTGCCGTCACTCCCGATGGCTTCGTGGATCAGGAACAATCCGCAGCCGGCAAATGGAAAATCCGCCTTCATCCCTTCGCGTCCGTCGAAAACGAGCAGGACAAGCCACCGGCAAAATCTATCTACGAGATTGCCTCGACCTGCATGCCGACCGATGAAGTGATCGGTGCCTCTACCCTCATGCTCACCACCTGCAGCTCGCGTTCGGCCGACCGCTTTGTCACAGCCATTGATCTCGACGGGAAGGCACTCTGGACCGGACAGTGGACGGCCCGTTACGTCTGGCCGACACTTGCCCTCAATCCCAGCGGCCGAAACTTCGCCATCAGCTGGCTTCGCATCTCTCATCCCGTCGACACCTACGATCCCTTGAACGACAGCGACATCCAGGGCCAGGTGGTGCAGGTACTCAGCACCAGGACCGGTCACCTGCTGCTCGCAGTCGATGCGTCACCAGTCGTCAGCGCCGGGCAGAACTTCGCCTTGTCCGCCGACGGCAGCCGTCTAGCCGTGCTCAACAATGGAGCGATCGAGATCTACGCCGTGCCGCCTGACACTGCTAAATGAATCTGGCCTGCAAATGAAAATGGCCAGACACGAATGTCTGGCCATCTTCGAAAGCGAAGTAAAACTAGGCAGTTGCCTTCTTCAGCACAATCGCTTTCACGCGGGCGTTGAGACGGCTCTTGTAACGCGAGGCCGTGTTCTTGTGCAAAATGCCCTTCTGGACGCTCTTGTCAAGAAACGACACTGTCGAACGATACTGCGTCTGGACCGTCTGTGCATCGCCGGCAGTCAGCGCCTCACGCATGGCGCGCAGGCTGCCGCGTACCTTGCTCTTGTTGGCACGGTTCACAATGGTCTTGCGTACGGTCTGACGGGCGCGCTTCAGCGAGGATACGTGGTTCGCCATGGTGGCTGGATGCTCTTTTCGTTAAGAAGTCTGCGGAAACACAAGCCGGCGGAGTAGTTCACGCCCTGCCTTCACCCGCAAGTCCATAGTTTAAGACCTTTGGTTCGGGAGGTCAATGCGTTTACCCCTGTCGGCCGCGGAAAAGCCTTGGCGGACGGCCCATAAGCCGCTGTAGACTCAACGGATGGGAAACAAGAACACCGGCAAACGAGAAGTGAAGAAGCCTGCCAAAAAGCTGCCCAAACCCCCTCCGGGACGCGCCCGCGGCGACATCAACCAGGCGACAACCCGCACCATCTCCGGGCAGCCTGATAAACCCTGACCCATCCCCCTGCAGCTTAACGCTCGTCCCCGGCTGCAGGCCTGATCCGGATAAACATCGCCACGCCTGCCGGATTCGACCCATACGCCTGCTGCAGTATGCCCGGAACTCCATACGTCGTCACTTGTGCCCCGATTGCGGTCCGCATATGCGGCACCAGGTCAACATCGCGGTCGTAGCCGACCGTGTACGCCTGCACATGGCCGATCGGCTCTTCCTGGAAACCGGCAGGCAGCGGCTTCTCTCCGCTCGATAATTCATTCGAGCGTCCCGCATTTTCAATGCGCACCCAGCCATAGTTCTTCGTTGCAAAGCGCATCGTCGACTCCAGCAGGTAGCTGTTCTCCTTGGAGTTGTCCGTGAGTGACCGGGTCCGCCCCCACACCGCCGTGCTCGCCAGATTGGCATGAGCAAACGTGCGGTTGTACATCACCGAAGCCGTCATCCGCTCCTGGTTTTCAGTGGGAAATAGCGCCTCTGGACTCACCAGCCGCCCGAACGAGTACTGACCACTCCAGTTCTGCCCAGGCTGTAGCGTCAACCGGGTCGACCACGAGTCGATCGCCCCTCCATCGATATTCCAGCGATTCTCATTCGGCTCCCGCCCATGAAAGCCACTCGCCTCCACCCGCGCTATCCCTTGCGTCACCCCGGCTGTCACCACGTTGTAAGCAATATGCGTGGAGTCCTCCTGGTGATGGCCCAGCGTGCCCACCGGATTCTCCATCGCCGACGCACGATGCGGGTAGGCCGTCGGTCCCAGTGCCGGATCGCCTACTGGTGCCCCGTAGAACGACAGCAGCGTTTTCTCGCCCAGCTTCCAGTCATACAGCCCGGCGATCTCCATGAAGAAGTCATGCGGATGCTGTCCGTCCACGATCGGCACCCCAAACGCAGTCTCTCCCTGCTGAAACAGGAGCGGATACTGTCTTCCGCTGATGGTCGCTGGCTCCAGGCTCAACATCACACGCAGCGTCAGCTGTCCCGGCCCGAGCCTTCTCTGAGCCATAGGCATAAACCAGTTGGTGGAAAAGAACTTGTCGGCACCCCTTGGACCACTTTGCTGCAGGTCGCTGACAAACACGTTGGCATGGAACATCCACATCCACTTGCCATGCATGCTCATCAGCATCGGCACCGGCGTCGAGTTCGGCTCAGCGCTCGTACCCGCGGAGGCATGATGCTCAATCTGTTCAATGAAGTTGATGGACTTCATGCTCATCGGCATGTCCATCATGCCAGGCATGGAGGTGCCGCCTGTCTTTGAGGTTTGTTGGCTTGATAGGAGGCCGGGTAGGAGTGCAGCAAATCCCGCAAGCAGCAAGCAACGTCGATGAGTCATCGGAAGTAGAACCTGTCGCCACAGAGGGCGGATCTATTACTGGGACGAGACAGCAGGCGCCAGGCAACACGGCTGCTGCGACGGAACAGGGGTTCCGAAAACTAGATACGAAGAGGGAGCGGCATCCTGCCCGAGGCGTTCCCAGGAAGGCCGCCGCGAGGAGGCGAAAACTGCGCGCCTGCACGATCAGCAGTAAGCAACAACAGGCCACCGGCGCCTCCCAGGGTCAACTCCTCAATCGAAGGATGCCGGGATGAGCCACTACTTAAGAGAGAGGCACCTGTTAACCCGGTCGCCAGCAGATCCAAAGCAGCTTGAGGCACCCCTTCTATACAGGTGCCATCGCCGCAGCATTCCCGGTTGCGCTCAACCGACCTGTCGTGAACAGGCCGATTCATGCCGCAGTGCGCGGGCATCGCGCCCATATCTTGGTTTCCTGCTGCCACCACTCCGGAGTTCTGCATGCAGGAGAGTCCGCAAAGCGTCTGCGCCTGAACTCCTGCTACCAACAGGATCGTAAGCAACAGGAGCAAACCGCGTTGGAGGTGCCGGTGCACATTTTAAGTGTAAACTCGCCGCTCATGGAGCGGCACCGCCCTGGTTTGCACAGGGGTAAAGGAATTCATCAAATCGTCGTTGACGCCGGTCTGCCATCGCGCTAATCTTTGCCCATCCGAGGGCTTGCACAACGCGTTTGCGGATGGCGGAAAGCTGAAACGGCTGTCCGATCCAGGCATCTAATCAGCGTGGTACTCCTCGCCCCGGTCTCCCGTCACTCCCCGTTCCCTCAACCCCGCTACCCACATTCTTGCGTGCCGATTCCTATGGAAACGGCAGGAGGTTACCTGTCCGCTTGATGAAGAAAGCGCTCGAAATTACGCCCAACCTTGAGCCCCTGTTCGGGACCCGCGATGAAAACCTGCGACTGCTGGAAGACAAACTGCTCGTCCGCATCGATCTCCGCTCCGACGCCCTTCATGTTGAAGGCAAACCGGAAAGCGTAGCCCAGGTCGAGAAGATCTTCAGCGACTACGAACAACTGCGAAAGTCAGGCGTCTCGCTGCAGAATGGCGAGCTGAACGCGATGCTCAAGCTGGTCACTGCCGACCCGAACGTCAACCTCCGCAGCCTGGTTGAATCCGGCAAGCAGCGCTCCGCCGGCATCAAGCGCATGGTGCAGCCGCGCTCGCTCAACCAGCGGCGCTATGTCGAAATGATCGAGCGCAGCGACATGACCTTCGGCGTGGGCCCCGCCGGCACCGGCAAAACCTATCTCGCCGTCGCCATGGCAGCCAGCGCACTGCTCGCCAAAAAGGTCAGTCGCATCATCCTGGTGCGTCCAGCCGTCGAAGCAGGGGAACGCCTCGGCTTCCTGCCCGGCACCCTGCAGGAAAAGGTGGATCCCTATCTCCGTCCGCTCTACGACGCGCTCTATGACCTGCTGGAACAGGACCGCGTCGACAAAATGCTCGAACGCAATGTCATTGAAGTCGCTCCGCTCGCCTTCATGCGCGGACGTACTCTCAATGACGCTTTCATCATCATGGATGAAGCGCAAAACACCACCAGCGAGCAGATGAAGATGTTCCTGACGCGCCTCGGCAACAACTCCAAAGCCGTCATCACTGGAGACGTGACGCAGATCGACCTGCCCAACCCGAAGAAGTCTGGATTGGTTGAAGCCGTGCAGATCCTCAAAGGCGTGGATGGCATTTCCTTCTGCCACTTCGAAGATGGGGATGTCGTCCGGCACTGCCTCGTCCAGCGGGTCATCCGCGCCTATGACAGCTTCCACAAGGCACAGCCCGATTTGCCATTAAACCTGCCTAATGGCGAGCGGACCCAGTCCACCTCCAAGCCGCAATAGCCACTCAGAACCAGTGACCACGTATGATAGTAGACAGGGAGGGCCCAATCAGCCCTCCCTGTTCGTTTCGCCGTAAGCTCCAAGGAGATGGCCTTGCACGCCGCAACACCATTTCGCACCACCCAGGCACCCCGGGCATTTTGGCGCCGATGATCGTCATGGACTTTGACGAAGATGACCATCTGCCTGCCTTGCCCGCAGCCCGAACCCTTGAGCGCTTTATTACCGCTGCTGCCAATGCCATCCCTCTGCGCGGCGACCTGAGTGTCCTCATCACCAGTGACCAGAACATGCGCAGATTGAACCGGCGCTACCGCGGCAAAAATAAGCCAACCGATGTTCTGTCCTTTCCGGCCGGCCCCGACGCTGCAGGCCAGACTTTGGTCGCCGGCGACCTGGCGATCTCTCTCGCCATGGCCGCTCGCCAGGCGCTGTTGTTGGAACACACCCTGACCGTCGAATTGAAGATTCTCATTCTCCATGGCATGTTGCACCTGGCAGGCATGGACCATGAAAACGACAAAGGCGAAATGGCTACCCGCGAGATCGAGCTCCGCCGCAGGCTTCGCCTGCCAGTTGGACTCATCGAACGAAATGATCCGGCAACTGCGCGTGTCCCCGCCTCCCTTCGCGTCAGGCTTGCAAGCTCTATCCGGAAGAAGCAGGCAGTGAAGCAGCCGCGGAGAAAGGTCGCACAATCATGACCTGGATCGACATCCTGCTCATTCTCATCCTGCTCCCGATTCACACCCTGGCCTCGTATGTCGATCGCCTCTACTCGGAAATGGGCAAATTCCTCTCGCGCGAGTTCCAGGACAACATCGATTACTGGGAACAGCAGATCGAACCCCGGCTGGGTCTCACCCACGACCGGCTTGCCCTCTCCGCTGCCGTCCTTGCGGAACTCAGCTTCGGCTGCCTGGCCTTAGTATTCGGCGCAATGCTGTTTGAAGGTGCGCGCGCCGAGCATGCCGGCTTCGTCTGGCCGCGACCCGGCTTCCAGCAACTCGCGCAGGCCGTTCTCGCCATCGTTCTGGTGGCCACAATCTTTAGCCGCCTCCTGCCCTTCATCCTCTTCACCCGCACCCGCGGCCAATGGGCCGCGAGCCTCCGACTGCCGCTCAAGCTCCTCTTCTACTGTGTTCTGCCAGTGACCCTCTTCCTCGGCTTTCTGTTGTCTATAGCATCTCTTGCCGAACCGGCGACCGCGGAAGAAGAAGAGAACTCCACCTCCGAAGCAGTGGACGCACTCATCGAAGCCGGCGAAGAAGAAGGCATCTTTGAAGAGAGCGATCGTGAATTGATCCGATCGGCAGTCGAGTTCGGAGAGAAGATCGTGCGCGAAGTCATGACGCCCAGGCCTTCGATTTTCGCCGTCCCCGCCGCTATGAACCTCGAGCAGTTTCTCGCGGCCCTCAAGGAACGCCCCTACTCCCGTGTACCAGTATTTGAAGGCTCACTGGACCACATCACCGGCATTGCCTTTGCGCATGACCTGTTGCAGATCGCCGATATCGATGCAGGTGGACGAACGGTCGAAACAATTCAGCGGCCGGCACTCTTCATCCCGGAGACCAAGCACGCCAATGAATTGCTGCGCGAAATGCAGCGGGACAAGCAGCACATGGCCATCGCTATCGATGAATACGGCGGCGTCGCCGGCCTCGTCACCATCGAAGACCTGCTCGAAGAGATCGTCGGAGCCATCACCGATGAACACGATGTCGAACATTCAGCCGAAGGCCCGCTACAGGAATCGAAAGGCGTTTGGGTCGTACCCGGTACGCTTGAAATCGAGGAACTGGACGACCTGCTGCACAATGAAACGCAGCTGGACGACGAAGATTACGAAGCGTCAACAGTCGCCGGGTTGGTGAGCGAAGTCGCGGGACGCATTCCTCTCGCCGGTGAAGTCGTCGTGGTGCACAAGGTCCGCTTTGAGGTGCTTGCCTCGACCGACCGCCGCATTGATCGTCTGCGCATCTCTGCTGCCGACGCGACCCGCGACGCATAGAGTGTTCCAGGCAACCCTGTTACTTCACCTGTTACAACAGAAGAGAGGCACCTGTACTGGAAGGGGCCGGGAGTGTGCATGTGCGGTCAAAATCACCATCTGAATTTGTGTCGGGATTTGTGTCGATCGTTGGCCGCCCAAATGCCGGCAAGTCCACATTGCTGAATGCCTTGACGGGCGAGAAAGTCGCCATAGTCACCAGCAAGCCGCAAACCACGCGGACCCGCATCCAGGGCGTCGTCGAGATAGAAGCAGTCAGAGGGCGCCATCCTGCGGGACAGGTCGTTTTCGTCGACACCCCCGGTGTGCACAAGCCTTCCTCAGCACTCGATAAGCAGATGATGCACGAAGTTCACGAAGCCCTCGAACAGCGCGACGCCGTCGTGCTCATGATCGATGCGACCCGCGAACTTCGGCTTCCCGAAGCTGACGCGGAGCCCACCACCAATGTCGAGGTGGGCGATCGAAAGTCGCGCAGCTTTTCTCGCGGCACCAGCGAAGATGAGATCGTTCTTGAGCTCATCCGGCATCTGGATTGTCCGGTCATCCTCGTCATTAACAAGATCGATCTCATCGAGCGGGAGAAGCTCCTGCCCTTGATCAAACAGCTCTCGGCATTGCATACCTTCGCCGCAGTGGTGCCTCTCTCGGCTCGCAAAAAAGACGGCCTCGACAGGCTGCTGGAAGCCATCGTCAAGCTGCTGCCAAAAGGAGAGCGCTACTTCCCAAAGGATCAGTTCACCGATCAGCCGGAGCGTTTCCTGGTAGCCGAGCTGATCCGCGAGCGCATCCTGATGGAGACCGGCGAAGAGGTGCCGTATGCCTCCGCAGTCGTTATCGAGCGGTACGAAGAACCGGCACCGCAGGCACATCCCCGCAAAGATGGGAAGCTGCCGGTCACCAGGATCTCCGCTGCAATTTACTGCGAGCGCGACGGCCAGAAGGCTATCCTGATTGGCAAAGGAGGCACCAAGCTGAAGAGTATCGGCGCCTCAGCCCGGAAGGAAATTGAGTCGCTTCTCGGCACGCGGGTGTTCCTGGAACTCTACATCATCGTGCAGGAAAACTGGCGCGACTCCAGTGGCTTTATCAGCACCCTCGACTGGCGACGCCAGCTCGAAGGCATGGCCGAAGAGACTGCGCGGGCACAAGACAAGGATACGCACTCCAAGATAAGCAAGCTACACAAGTAACGCTTGGCATTTCTCAGGACGAATCCCTCACCGAAATCCCCAGCGCCTTCATCTTGCGATAAAGATGGCTCCGTTCCAGCCCCAGCGATTCAGCAGCCCGGCTCATGTTGCCGTGACACTCATCCACTTTCTTGAGGATGTAATCGCGCTCATAGGCGTCGCGTGCCTGCTGCAGGGTGCCGTACGATTCTGTCACCCTGCCCGCATCGCGATGTACTAGCATCGGGAGGTGCCGCCGTTCGATGCGCGTAGCCTGCGGGTTCAGCAGCATCACGCGTTCGATAATGTTGCGTAACTCGCGCACATTGCCTGGCCAGTGATACTGCTTCAACAGGTTCACTGCTTCGTCATGAATCTCAATGCGCGGACGACCGTATTCGCGACCAAGCTCTTTCAGGAACTCGCGCGCCAGTAAGGAAATATCCTCCTTGCGATCTCGCAGCGGCGGCGTATAAAACGGTATGACATTGAGACGATAAAAGAGATCTTCGCGGAAGTTGCCGCGCGCAATCTCCTCTTCCAGGTCCTTGTTGGTAGAAGCGATAATGCGCACGTCTACGCTGACTGGATGAGTAGCACCCACAGGTGTGAACCGCTGTTCGTCGATGGCAAGCAGCACCTTGGCCTGGGTCTTCAGACTCATGTCCCCGACCTCATCCAGAAACAGGGTGCCGCCATTGGCACGCTCAAAGGTGCCGCGCTTTTCGTGGGGGCCTCCATTCATGGCACCGTGACGGTATCCAAACAACTCGGTCTCAATGTGATCTTCGGGAATGGCCGCGCAGTTGAGATGAACAAAGATGTTTTCTTTGCGCAGGCTGTAGGCGTGGATTGCCCTCGCGATCAACTCTTTGCCTGAGCCGGACTCTCCGAAAATCAGCACGCGCCCGTTGGTCGGAGCCATCAGTCGTATCTGTTGACGGAGAGCCTTCACCGGCACGCTCTCCCCGGTTACCGACGTTTCGGGCGAAAGCTGGCGCCTGAATTCATCATTTTGCGCGCGGAGCCGGCGAGCTTCCATCGCGTTGTGCAACAGGATCAGGGTGCGATCAATGGAGAGCGGCTTCTCAAGAAAATCGTAGGCGCCAAGCTTGGTTGCGCGGACAGCTGTCTCAATGGTGCCGTGCCCGGAAATGATGATGACCTCGGGACGGTTCTCCAGCTGCAGGGTCTGCATCTCCTTCAGAACAT
Source organism: uncultured Ktedonobacteraceae bacterium (assembly GCA_964657395.1). Classification (GTDB taxonomy): domain Bacteria; phylum Acidobacteriota; class Terriglobia; order Terriglobales; family Acidobacteriaceae. Next base: position 27,761 of record CAZZUX010000002.1, on the reverse strand, counting down.
CAAGCCCGTCACCGTCAGGCAGCCAGATGTCGAGCAGCATCAGGTCATAGGAGGCATCGCGGAGCAGCAGCATGGTTTCCGCAGCGGTGCCGGCGGTGGTGATCGTAAAGCCTTCCTCGGTCAGGATCTCGGCGAGCGAGTCGCGGATTTCCGTTTCATCATCGACGATAAGGATGTGATTCATGAGGAAGCGGTGCCGGTTGGAGGAAATGCCGCAGAGAGCGCTACAAGGGAGGCGCCATTGTGTTGTGCGGAGGTGCCGCTACTTGCAACATTCAGGGCAGCGGCACCTGCTTCCATGTCGGTCGCAGACGCCAGCGGCAGTTCAATGATGAAGCGAGCACCGACAGGGTGATTCTGCTCGGCGCGGATCACCCCGTTATGTTCCTGAACAATCTTCGCCGTGATGGCCAGGCCCAGACCGGTGCCGCGCTGCTTGGTGGAGAAATAGGGAAGGAAGAGGCGTTCGCGATCTTCCTCGGTAAGACCGGACCCGGTATCGGCCACCGTGATCTCAGCCATCAGTCCGTCCACCAGCTGGCTGGTGGTGATCGTCAACTCGCGCAGCAGGCTGGTCTGCATGGCCTCGGCCGCATTGTCGATCAGGTTTACCATCGCTCGTGTCAAGCCCACCGGATCTGCCGCCACAATAATTGTTTGCGGCGCAAGCTTTTCCAGCAGCTTGATGCCGTGAAGGCGTCCGGCAAACGAATCAATGGCGGATCGAACCACCTCGTTCAACGAGACAGGACGGATCTGGGGAACAGGGAACTGCGCCAGGGCTGCGAACTCGTCCACCAGGGCGCGCATGGTTTCAACCGAATTCAGGATGACGTCGCTGCAGCGGCGAATCACGGCAGGCGAGTCCGGCGCGTTCCGCTCAAGGTGCCGCTGGATTCGTCCGGCAGAAAGAGCGATCGGAGTCAGTGGGTTCTTGATCTCGTGCGCAACGCGCTGCGCCGCTTCCTTCCACGCCACCTGGCGTTGCGCGCGCAGACTTTCGGTCACGTCTTCCAGGACCATGATGTAGCCGCGACGCTGCTGTTCAACTTCCAGCAGCGCCACCGTTACAGACAGGTGTAAAGACTGACTGGTGCCGCTGTGAAATTCGAAATCACCCGCACCGATGCCAGTGCGCTGGCAGCGACGAACCATGCGCCAGAGATCGTCACGCTGATCCACAGGAAAAAGCGTTTCAAGTGGCGGATGCAATTTGTCTTCCGCCAGGCTCTGCAGTCCAAGCAGGTTGGTGGCTGCCCAGTTGGTCTGTTGCATCCGTAATTCTTCATTCAGGATGATGACGCCGGTAGGAATTGTCTGAAGAATGGTTTCAAGTTCCCGGCGGCGCTCCTGCAGTGCGCGGTTTGCACTCGAAAGTTGCGCGGTAGACGTTTCGGCTACCTCGCGGGTGGCCTCAAGATCACCAGCCATGGCGTTGAAGGATCGCACTAACTCGCCCAGTTCCTCGACGGTGCCGGTGCCGATCCGGTGACTGTATTGCCCGCGGGCGATCGCATCCATAGCTTCCGCAATGGCTTCAACCGGTCGCGTAATCCGCTTGGCGAGGAAAAGGGCAAGCCAGCTGGAGGTAAAGAAGACCAGTGCAGTGATGAGAAAAATGACCCGCAGGTAGAGGCCCCGGATATCATTGCGCCCGCGGCGCAGACTCCAATAATCACGAGCTCCGGTGCGAATGCTGGCGACGGTCTGGCTGAAACCTGAGGGCATCGGGAAGCCGCAGACAATCGTGTACTCGTTTGCGACAGGTGCCGCGGCAAGAACAAAGTCGTTGCTGCCGATACTCAGTATGGGCTCGTCCGTTTTGCGGGAGACTTCAAGCGCGGCAGCAGAGAGCGGACCGTCGGTCACCTGCACCTGCGCAGAGTTCACTTCCGTGCCTTCAACCCTCCAGGTATGGAGCGTCGTCGCGGGTGTAACAGCCGGCTGGTGGAAGCTGGCGCGGAGTTCGCTGGCCTGGTAGACGAAGACAAAACCGCCTTCCAGCGTAATTCGATGTTCGGCTATGCCAGCTTGGATCGCGGCGTAGTCCTTCTTTGCAAGATCATGCTGAATCGCAGGGGAGGCAGCAAGCGAGGCCGCTTCGGCCCGGGCATTCGCGACCGCGTACTGGGTGAGTTGGAGAGCGACACGCGTGGAATCATCGCGCAGCTGGGACACCGGTTGCGAGAACCAGCGATCAATCGTGCGGTTCATCAACAGGTAGCTGAACAGAAATAGGAAGAACGCCGGTGCAAAGGAGAGAAGCAGCGCGCCTACCAGCATCCGGGTGCGGATGCGCGAGCCGAGCACGGTTCGCTCGCCATACAGCTTCAGAATGTTACGGAAGAGAAGCACCAGGAGAAAAAGCAATACGAGGAAGACAAGAACGGAAAGACCCGTAAACAGGAAGAGCTGGGCGGAACTGCGCGGAAAAAGGAAAGAAAGATTGAAGGCATTCAGCGCCAGGAACAGAAGCAACAAGGCGCCAAGACCGGCCGCAAGCAGGCCTACGCTAGGCGGCCGGTAGCCGGCTCCTGCCACCGAGTCGCCGGATGGCTCATCTGGCGGTGCCGGAACTCGCGTGGCCTGCGTTTTCGCCATCAGCCGTATCCCTCCAACCTTGAATTATAGGGCTGGCCTTTTCACTAGCTCAGCGAAGCGCGGACAGGCGGCTGGAGCGACAAGCATCTCGCCAAGTAGTCAGGACTGTGGCATCCTAGGGCTGCCATGAAAATCAATTCCACGACGACCCGTGTTCTTCTTCCCCTGGCTCTTGCCGGCCTTCTGGCGAGCGGATGCAACAACAAGCCTGCAGACCAGGCCGCGCAATCGACGCCGGCACCAGCCCCGGCACCTGCACCTGCGGCGGGGACGATGAGTGCCACACCGCCGACAGGCAGCCAGATGGCACCGGCACCTGCTCCTGCCCCGGCAGCACCAATGGCAGCGGCGCCTGCGGCGCCCGTCGTCTACACCATCCCTGCAGACACCCGTATCAGTGTCAGCATGGGTCAGACGATCGATTCGAAAACGGCCACAGAGGGTCAGACCTTTACAGCGACAGTGAGTACGCCGGTCGTCGTAAACGGACGGACGGTCATTCGCGCCGGTTCGCCGGCATCGGGCACAGTGGTGGCAACCAAGAATCGAGGACGCTTTAAGGGCGCAGGCTTCCTGGAGGTGCAGCTGGACTCAGTGAAAGCCGACGGGCGTACCTACCCGGTTCAGACCGCGACAGTCGAGCGGGTGTCCCAAGGTAAGGGCAAGCGTACAGCAGTACTGGCGGGCGGCGGTGCCGGTCTGGGCGGACTTATTGGCGGCCTGGCAGGCGGCGGCAAGGGCCTGCTGATAGGCGGTCTGGCAGGTGCCGGTGCCGGCACGGCGGGCACAGCATTCACAGATAACAAGCCGATTGTGATCCCGGCTGAGACAGTATTGACATTCCGCCTGTCGCACAGCGTCACAGTGCGCTAAGCGAGATGAACAACGCTGTTAAAAGGCGTGGCACCGGCCACGCCTTCTGTTTATGTGCTGCGGAGACGATTAATCCGGGACCCACGCAGCAGGTGCCGTCCATTTTGACTGAAAGACAGACCGGCACCTGCGTCTGGATCAGGCAAGAATCTCACGAACTGCCCGCCAGGGCTTCCCTTGGGACTGTGCGACGGCGCTGTACGTTAGGCGTCCATCATAAGTATTCACACCTTCGCGGATACCGTCGTCACTCAGAATTGCAGCCTTCGCCCCATCACGAGCCAGCCGCATGACATACGGGAACGTTGCGTTGGTAAGAGCCAGGGTGGAAGTGTTAGGCACGGCTGCAGGCATATTGGTAACGCAATAGTGAACGACTCCGTCGACTTCATACGATGGGTCGCTGTGAGTCGTGGGACGAGCCGTCTCGATGCATCCGCCCTGGTCAATCGCAACGTCGACGATCACAGAGCCTTTCTTCATCCTTGCAACCATGGCCTTCGTGACAATTTTAGGTGCCGCTGCACCCGGAATCAGCACTCCGCCTATAACAAGGTCAGCCTCTTCCGTGGCACGAGCAACGTTGTAGGAATTGGACGCTACCGTTATAAGGCGGCCATTGAAAATGTCGTCCAGTTCGCGCAGCCTGTTCAGATTGAGGTCAACGATCTTGACCCGGGCACCCATCCCCAGCGCGATCTTTGCTGCATTGGTGCCGACGATGCCGCCACCGATTATGCAGACCTTCGCAGGCGGCACCCCCGGCACCCCGCCAAGTAGAACACCCCGCCCGCCCTTTTCCTTTTCTAGATACGTGGCGCCAACCTGGACAGACATGCGTCCCGCCACCTCCGACATGGGAGTAAGCAGCGGCAGGGTGCCCTGGCGATCCCGAATGGTCTCGTAGGCAATGCCCGTCACCTTCTTGGTCAGCAGTTTTTCGGTGAGTCCCGGAAGCGGCGCGAGGTGCAGATACGTAAAAAGAACGAGCCCTTCGCGGAAATGCCCATATTCCTTTTCCACGGGTTCTTTGACCTTGACGACCATGTCGGCCATGCCCCAGACATTATGAGCAGAGCCGACAATTTCCGCGCCGGCTGCCTGGAAGTCGTCATCGCTGAACGCAGACAGCTCGCCGGCATGCGTTTCCACCAAGACTTTGTGGCCAGCCTCGGCCAGGGCCTTCACTCCGGCCGGTGTGATGCCGACACGGCTCTCATGGTCCTTAATCTCTTTGGGTACTCCAATGATCATCGCTTCTCCTGTTCCGATCTTATGTGTCTCTACTCGCCAGTGTCGATTTGCGCTCGTTGGAGTTTGTCGGAGTAATCGATATAGATGGATTTCCACGTGGTGTAGAAGTCGAGCGCACCGGTGCCGCCTTCGCGATGACCGTTGCCGGTCTGCTTTACGCCGCCAAAAGGCAGATGCACCTCGGCACCTATCGTCGGCGCGTTGATATACGTGATCCCGGCTTCCAGGTCGCGCATGGCGCGAAAGGCCTTGTTGACGTCGCGTGAGTAGAGTGAAGTCGACAGTCCGTACTGGATGCCATTCGCAATCTCAAGTGCGTCCTCGACCCCGTCACATTCAATCAGGCTGACTACGGGACCGAAGACCTCTTCCTGGGCGATCCGCATGCCTGGCTTCACCGATCCGAAAACCGTCGGTGCGAAGAAGGTGCCGTTGTCGTAACTAAATCCGGAGGCGGTGCCGGTCAGGCGCTGGCCACCGCAAAGCAGCTTCGCACCCTCTTTTTGCGCAATCTCGGAATACCGGGCCGAGGTCTCAATCTGCTGCTGGTTGACCTGCGGACCCATCTCGATGCCATCCTTCAAACCGTCCCCAACCCTGAGTGCCTTCGCACGAGAGACCAGTCTTTCAGCGAAGGTGCCGGCAATCTTTTTGTCGACGATGATGCGGCTGGTGGCCGTGCAGCGCTGGCCGGTCGTACCGAACGCACCCCAAAGTGCACCGTCAAGCGCCAGATCGAGATTGGCGTCTTCGAGCACGATCATGGCATTTTTGCCGCCCATTTCGAGGGAGCAGGGCTTGAACAAACCCGCTGCTGTCTGGCCGACGATCCGGCCCACTTCGCTGGAGCCAGTAAACGAAATCGCGCGGGTGTCAGGATGAGCAACAAGCGGTGCTCCGGCTTCCGGACCATACCCCGTAACAATATTGACAACGCCGTCCGGTAGCCCCGCTTCCACCAGTGCCTCCACCAGGTTGTAAGTGGAAAGCGGCGTGTCTTCGCCGGGCTTGATGACGCAGGTATTGCCACAGACCAGGGCGGGAAAGAGCTTCCATGACGGGATCGCCATGGGAAAATTCCATGGCGCGATCATGCCGACCACGCCAACCGGCATGCGCACAGACATGGCAAACTTGTTCTGCAACTCTGAAGGTGTCGTCTGCCCAAAAAGCCGCCGCCCTTCGCCTGCCATGTAGTAGGCCGTGTCAATCGCTTCCTGCACATCCCCCCGCGTCTCAGTCAGAACCTTCCCCATCTCGCGCGTCATTTCCTGCGCATACTGCTCCTTTTTCTTCAGCAGGATTTCGCCTGTGCGGTACAGGATCTCTGCCCGCTTTGGTGCCGGTGTGAGGCGCCAGGTGGTGTATGCCTTTTTCGCCGCAGCGACCGCGTCGTCGATGTCAGAGGAATCTGAAGCCGGAAAAATGCCGACGACGTCATCATGATTGGCGGGATTCAGGTTCTGGAATGTCTTGCCGGAGTGGGATGGCACAAATTTGCCGCCGATGAAGTTGCCGTAAGTCTTTGCCACAGTTGCTCCGTTCTATATGGAGGCCTGGCGGATGCAGGCCAAACACTAGAGGATAACGTATAAGCAACACCGTTGGCCGCGACTTACGCGCGCAAGTTGGCCACTTGGTGGCAGAAGACAGCTACCACCGTAGCAACTTGGGAACCACCTTCGTTGTATAGGTGACGTAACGTTACTCGCCGTATGATGATAATCAAGTTCAACGGAAAAGCCTGCAAACACAATGTCATCGAATGGATTCTCCTCCCGGTCATCGCGTTCGCACAGCATGCGCTCGCTGTTCAGTGTTTTCTCCTCCGACCTGGCTATTGACCTGGGAACGGCGAACACCCTGGTGTACGCCCGCGGCAAAGGGATCGTGGTCAACGAACCCTCCATTGTCGCGCTGAACAAGAACACTGGAGAAGTTGAGGCAGTCGGCAAGGAAGCCAAGGAAATGCTTGGCCGGACTCCCGGCAACATCGTTGCCATCAAGCCCATGAAAGACGGTGTCATCGCTGACTTCAAAGTCACCGAGAAGATGCTGAACTACTTCATTCAGAAAGCTCACAACCGCAAGATGCTGGTCCATCCGAGGATCGTCATCGGCGTACCATCCGAGATCACGCAGGTGGAAAAGCGCGCCGTTGAAGATTCAGCCTACCGCGCCAAGGCAAGCGAGGTTTTCCTGGTAGAGCAGGCCATGGTCGCCGCCATTGGTGCCGGTCTGCCCATCACCGAGCCCTCCGGCAACATGGTCGTCGACATCGGCGGCGGCACCACGGACATCGCCGTCATCTCGCTCTCAGGCATCGTCTATTCGCGCTCCGTCCGCATGGCCGGCAACCAGATGGACGAGGCCATCATGAATTACCTCAAGCGCAAGTACAATCTGCTGATCGGCGAGCGGACCGCAGAGCAGATCAAGATGGAAATCGGTTCGGCCTACCCGCTGGACAAACCTCTCACGCTCGAGATCAAAGGACGCAACCTGATCGAAGGTGTCCCGAAGACGATCACCATCGACGACGGCGAAATTCGCGAAGCCCTCACAGAATGCATTTCGACCATCATGAATGCGATTCGCGTCGCCCTGGAGCGCACCCCGCCGGAGTTGTCCGCAGATATCAGCGACCGTGGCATCGTGCTGACCGGTGGCGGTGCTCTTATCAAGAACCTAGACAAGCGGATCCGCGAAGAAACCGGCCTGCCAGTCTCCATTGCGGATGACCCGCTGGCGTCCGTGGTACTGGGTACCGGAAAAATGTTGTCTGACTTCCGGTTGCTGCGCAAGATCAAGATTGATTAGCCCGATACCGAGATAACATCCATGATCTGTCCTGCTGACCAAAGCCGCATCGGCATCGGGTTCCGACCTGCATCCCGGTTGCGATCTGTAAGGCACCCCCGCTTGCGACGTACCCCCGAATCAGTTTTCCGGGTTTCGTATCCGGCATTGGAACTTGCCATCCACCTCCACTCTCAACCGCGCGCGAAGCGCTCTTCGCCCTACGCGTAGTATCCATGGACACCTTTTTCGGTCGCTACAAAGACATCCTGGTGTTTGCGTTTGTGCTGTTTGCGCAATTCCTGGGACTTGCTACACAGATTCGTCATCCCATGGCGAACGGGCAGGACAGGCATAATGTGCGGCTCTGGCGTTACTGGGTTGTAGCACTGGTGGCGCCGCCTGAAAAAGCGTTGCAGCACGTGGGATCCGGCACCCGTGGTTTCTGGTCGAACTATATCGACCTGCGCGACACCCGTGACGAGAATCAGCGCCTCCTGGCCGAGGTGAACCGGCTGCACCTGGAACAGGCAGGGCTGCTGGAAGACGCGCGCGCCGGCCAGAGACTTCAGTCCCTGCTTTCCTTCAAAGAGCAATACGTCTACAAAACCGAGCCAGCGCAGGTCATCGGCACCGCAGGAACAGACCAGTCGCACCTCCTGCTCATCAACAAGGGCAGCAGCGACGGACTGAAGCCGGAGATGCCGGTCATCACGCCGGATGGCGTCGTCGGGAAGCTCAAAGATGTCTTCAATCACACTTCCCAGCTGGAATTAATCAATGATCAGACCAGCGGTGCCGGTGTTCTGCTGCAGTCAACGCGTCTACGCGGAGTGCTGCGCGGCAACGTTTTCGGTCAACCGCAGATCATCAACATCCTTCCGGATGAGCGCATCAAGCCAGGCGAGCCCGTGGTGACCAGCGGCGGCGACCAGATCTTCCCCCGCGGCCTGCCAGTGGGTACCGTTGAAAAAGTCTCTGAAGACGCCGATCGCGAACCGTACGTAGACGTCATCATCAAGCCGGCCGCGAACCTGTCGCATCTCGAAGAAGTACTCGTCGTGACGCAGATGAGCGACCAGATGCCGGCCGCGGCCGCGAAGGACATCGCGAAGAGCGAAGCGGCGGCAGCGGTAGACGCGGATAAGCAGCGCGCGTCGGACGTACTGGCCCAGAAGCTCCCCGGGTATATCGATCCGGACGCACCCGTCGATCCGGATGAGAGTCCAGTAGGGCAGGCAGCAGCCGGTGAAATCGGCCGTCCTATCAAGCCGCTCCAGGCGCTGCATCCGGATAAGTATTCTCCGGATGAGACACCTTCGGCGACCAGTCTGACGCCGGGCGTAGCGGTGCCGCATGGATCTACGACCGGTGCCGGTTCAGCCTCAGCGCTCGACGGAACTGCAGCCCGGCCAAAAGTCAGGGCGAAGGTAGTACCGCCAGACAGCTTGGACGGAGCGAACACCAATGAGCCGGTGCCGCCAAAACCTCGCGTGAAGAAGCCGGCACCCCCTTCGGACGGTGCAGAGGAGCCGCCGACTATTCAACAGGCGCCTCCAGCTACTCCGCAGGCACACTTGGACGTGCAGAAGCTCGGTCAGGAGGGTGCCCGCTAATGGCAATGCTCGCTACCACCCGCCGTGAGATGGAAGCACCTGCCTACCCATGGTTCCTGGTGCTCTTCCTGCCGCTGATTGCAGTAGCCATGCAGGCATACCTGCCATTACGGTTCCCATGGTTCGGTATCCTGAACCTGCCTCTGCTCGTGGTGATTTACTTTTCGGTCACCCGCCGCAGTCCCATCAGCGGCACATTGGCCGGCATGGTCGTCGGTCTGCTGCAGGATGCATTGACACAGCGCCCGCTCGGCATCAACGGCATCTCGGAGACTGTTGTCGGTTTTCTTTCCGCCTCGATCGGCATCAAGATTGATGTCGACAACTCAGGCGCCCGCCTTTTGCTGAACCTGATCTTTACTCTCCTCTACGGTTTCCTTTACCTGCTCATCATGCGGCACCTGGTAGGCATCGCCCTCAACTGGAGCTGGTGGCACGAGTTGTTGAAGGCTGGCGTCAACACCCTGGTCGGTCTCGTCCTGTTTGCGCTGCTCGATAAGACCCGGGAGAGGGAGTAGCCGCCGTGTTCGATCGCGACGACAAACTGCCCGCCTACAAGCTGACCGTTGTCCAGTACGTCATCATGGGCATCCTGCTGGTGCTCATATCCGGATTGTGGCGGTTACAAATCCTGGGCGCGCAGAACTATCACGAGCTGGCAGAGCAGAACCGCATCCGTAAGGTGCCGATCCTCGCCCCCCGCGGTCGCCTGCTCGATCGTGACGGCCGCCTGCTCGTCGACAACTATCCCTCGATTTCCTGCTTCCTGATTCGTGATCAGAGCCAGAACATTGCAGCCGACCTGCCGAAGATCGCGGCCGGCCTCAACATGACCGTGGCCCAGATCCAAACCATCCTCGACCACTACAAACTGGCCGCAAAGTATCAGCCGCTCCCGCTGAAGGCCGACATCACACCCGACGAAGAAGAGTTCATCGAAGCTCACCGTGACGAGCTTCCCGAACTCGAAACCATCGATGAACAGCGGCGCCTCTATCCGCGCGACGGCTTCGCCGCGCACCTCATCGGCTATGTCGGCGAGGTAAGCGAAGACATGCTGAACGATCCTCGCTACGCGTATTACGAGCCTGGCGACGTGGTCGGCAAGTCAGGAATCGAAGAATCCTATGACTCCCTTCTGCGAGGTGTCGACGGCTCCCGCGACGTGCTCGTCGACAGCCACGGACGCGAAGTAGGCCGGCTGGGCAGTGAGCACGCAACACCGGGCAAAGACCTCAAGCTGACCCTCGATATTGACATCCAGCGCGCAGCCGAGCATGCGCTCAATGGACGCAATGGCGCCATGATCGCCATGGACCCGCACACCGGCGAGGTGCTCGCGCTGGTCAGCCGGCCGACCTTCGATCCCAACGAGTTTTCAGTCCGCATCACGCGCAACCAGTGGTCGAAATATGTAACCGACCCGGATCATCCTCTGCTCAACAAAGCAATCCAGGCGCAGCTGGCACCCGGGTCAACCTTCAAGATCCTGATGTCGGTGGCCGGCCTGCAGGAAGGCATGGCACAGAACCTCAACGTGCACTGCGGCGGCGGCGGCACCTTTTATGGACGCTTCTTCAAGTGCTGGTTCCACGCCGGTCATGGCGCGGTGAACATCACCAAGGCGATCTATCAGTCCTGCGATGTTTTCTTCTATACCCTCGCGGAGCGCATGGGCATCGAGACCATTGCGAAGTGGGCGCATGCCATGGGACTCGGACAAAAGACAGGTATCGATCTGCCGAACGAAGTCACGGGCGTGATGCCTTCCGAAGAATGGAAGATGAAGAACTATCACGAGAAGTTCTACGCAGGCGAAGTCATTTCAGTCGGCATCGGCCAGGGCGCCGTGGCGGCAACCCCGGTCCAGATGGCGCGCGCCATCGGCGGCATCGCCTCCGGCGGCGTGTTGAAGCGGCCGCACCTGGTCTTCGGCGACGAACTTACCCCGGAGTTCCGACAGGCCCTCCTCGACAGTTATCCCGGCACCGGTGACAGAACCATTCCCCTGTCACCGACCAACTGGGAGACGATCACGGACGCCATGGCACAGGTGCTGGAGCCGGTCGGCACCGACCCAAGCGCCCATCTGCAGGGCATTGATTTCGCCGGAAAAACCGGCAGCGCCCAGACCATGTCCAATGCTCTGGCAGCCCGCATGGGCCACTCGAAATCAGTGAAGGACAATGCCTGGTTCGTCGGCTTCTCTCCCCGCCGCAATCCGGACATCGTAGTATGCGTGCTGTTCGAGGGCGGCGAGCACGGCAAGCTTGCAGGTCGTTTGGCCGCCCAGGTCATCGAGGCATTCGTGAACAAGCAGCGGAAGATCGACCGCAACGTGATGGAAGTGAAAGCGGCACCGGTGCCGCCTGCAGGTGCCGCTCACCCGCAAACCACCGGCACCGCTCCTGCAGCCAAGCCGAAACCTAAAAACACAGTGGACGTGGGCGCGTTCTGGTCAGACCCCGCGCAACCCGAATCGTTAGGCGGCCGCAAGGTGGCAGCAAATGAGGTGGGGCTGGGAATGGCGCCGCTACCGGCTCTTCGAGGCGGGCACTTCTATCTACCCGTAAAGAAGACCCATAATCCAGACACAACAAGGTCCGTCGCAGCAGGAGGACAGTAGATGCAGCGTTTTCTTCGGCTCCGTGATTTTGACTGGCCCCTGCTCGGTATGGTCTTCCTGCTTTCCGTGATCAGTGTGCTCGAGATCTATTCGGCCACCATGCACACCAAGTTCGTCGGTTTTCAGACCAAGCAGATCTTCTGGCTCATCGGCGGCACCGGTGCCATGCTCGCCCTTTCCTTCATCGACTACCACCGCCTGATCGACATCATCTACTACGTCTATGGCTTCTGCCTGGTGTCGCTCGCAGCCGTTCTGGTCGTCGGCAAAAAGGTCCTCGGCGCCCGGCGCTGGATCGGTATCGGCGGCATTCACGTCCAGCCGTCCGAATGGGTCAAGCTGATCCTGATCATCGCTGTAGCCCGCTACTTCGCGAATCTCGGCGCCAAAGACCTCACCTGGAAAGACATCCTGAAAGCCTTTGCCCTGGTCGGCGTTCCGATGGCCATGGTACTCAAGCAGCCGGACCTCGGTACCTCCCTCACCTACATGCCAGTCCTGCTCTGCGGATTGTTCCTCGGCGGAATTAAGTGGAAACACGCCCTGATCATCTGTTTCATCGGCCTCCTGGCCATCGTGCCGATCTGGCAGAAGGGCCTCAAGCCCTACCAGAAAGCTCGCCTCACCAGCTTCAAGCACCCCGAAAATGATCCGAAAGGGTCCGGGTACCAGATTCAGCAATCCCTCATCGCCGTCGGCGACGGCGGCGTCTTTGGCCGAGGTGCCACCAAGGGGACCCAGACCCAGGGCGATTTCCTGCCCATTCCCTATACGGACTTCATCTTTGCCGCATTCTGCGAGGAGCACGGCTTCCTCGGCGCCGTCTTTGTTCTACTGCTATACTTCCTCATATTGATGCGTTTGATTCAAAACGCTCAAACAGCCGCCGATCTCTCCGGCACGCTGCTGGTGATGGGAGTCGTCGCAGTCCTCATCTTCCAGATAGCGGTCAACGTGGGAATGGTCGTCGGACTGATGCCGGTCACAGGAATCCCTTTACCCTTAATGAGTTATGGGGGTTCTTCAGTTCTCTTCACCTTTCTAGCCCTGGGAATGGTGATGAACGTCCGCATGAACCGGTTCGTTAATTAGCTTCCAGGGAACGTTCGCAGGCGGCCACTTTCGCAGCCTCCGGACACAAATTTTGTGAGATTACGCTTACCGGCCAGGTAGATCACCGGGCCGGGCAGGATCGAGAATGAGTGCATCGAGGATGGTAACGACCCCGCCAGACGTATCGGCTGAAGTGGTCACAACCTCGACGTGCCTTTTACCACTCCGCAGTTTGGCCAGCCCGACTTTCCATACCAACTTCTTCCCACAGACATCCGTCCGGCGGACCACGCCGGCACCAATAGGCCGGCGTGTATGCATGGAAGCAGCTTCAGGAAACAATCAGGGAACTACGCTCGACTCGGAGCTCGACCTTTCCGGTACCCCGGGAACAGGGAGGTTCCTGTTCTGATCTGCCTCGCACCAAAGAAAGAGGCAGTATGGCAAAGGAACTTTGTATTTCCAGCACGCCGCATGAAACGCGGCTGGCAATTATTGAGGACGACCAGTTAACCGAGATCTACTACGAGCGGGAGAATGAATACACGCTCGCCGGATCGATCTACAAGGGACGCGTCACCCGGGTGCTGCCCGGCATGCAGTCTGCCTTCGTCGATGTAGGACTGGAACGCGACGCATTCCTCTACGTCACCGACTTCCTGGAAGAGCAGGGAGAAACAGCCGAGTTTGAAAAGCCCCGAAGCGAAGGGCAGGGTGGACGCCGCGAGGGCCGTCCCGACCGCGCACCGCGAGAACCTCGCGAATCTTCCGGCCTCGAAGCAGGCGGTCGTCTTCAGATCGAGCCAACCGGGCAGGATCAGGAGTTTGCGGCCCCTGCCGTAGTCGCAGGCCGAAGCGAACAGGCCGCTCCAGCACGGGCACAAGGTCAGCCAGCCGCCGGTCAAACAGCGCCGTCCGGACAGGATGAGTTCGATCAGGGCACGCGCAAGTGGCGGGGTCGACGAGGTCGGCGGCGCGGCTTCCGCGGAGGTCAGCGGGAAGGCGGCGGCACCGCTTCGTCACCACAGGTGCCGGCCAATAACGGTGCTCTCGACATCGAGCAGGCAGCGCTTGCTGAGGATTATCACGATGAGCCCGAGGCACCGTTTGAAGCAGTAGCCGGCATGCCGTTCTCAGCTGCCGCTGAAGGCGAAACCCCACGGCCATCATCCTTCTCCAGTACGCGGGAGCATGGCCGGCAGTCGCGCGAGTCAAGCGGCTCCGCTGCCAAGCCGATCTTTCTTCCGGGCGAATCGCTTTCGAAATACGGACATGCCCCGGCAGCTACGGCGGCCTCCGACACGCACACGCCCTCCAAGACTGCAGCCAAACCCGTACCGCCGGTCACATCGCGGCCATCCACCATCGTCGAAGTTCTGCCAGGCTGGGACGGCGTGTCCGCTGCTTTGCCGGGAGAATCGCTCTCCCGCTATAAGAACCGGCCGGCACCTGTCCCCGCCGAAACGGAAGCTTCGACCGGCACCTCACGCACCGAGGCCGGAATAGCCGAGCCTGTTTTCGCAGAGCCCGCTATGAGCGAGTCCTCGTTTTCGCCTTCGCAGAATGCTGGTCAGTTCTCAGGGCATTTCGAGGATCGTACGCTGGCCGCAGCTGAACCCGCAGCATCTTTGCCTGAAGATGCATCCGCCAGTCATCCAGCGCCGATCGAGATACTCCACGCCGTGCAGACGCCCGAAGGTGTGACCTTCGAGGACGTCTCGTCGCCGTTCCACGACGAAACAGGATCGCCCTTCCATGACATCGGCGAACCACCGGCGCTGCCGCCCATGCACGACGGCGCTCAGCAGGAAAGCGCGCCGCTCCAGGAGAGTGCCGCAGCCCCTGAGCACGTCGCAGCGCAGCCAGTGCCGCTGAATCAGGAAGAAGAAGAGGCAGGGAGTCCGGAAGTGCCGGAGTTCGAACCGGAAAATGCTTCGGCTTCCTACCGTGTCCATTCGGGCCCAAGCGAATTTCGCCTGGTGTCGACTATCGAAGAAGCAGAAGTCGAAGAACCACAATTTGAACCATCTGCATCCGTGCATTCTGAAGCCGGCTTAGCTCCGGAAATCTCCGCACCCCTGGAGACCGAAGCCGAGCATGCCTCGCACGTTGCCGAGTCCCTTGGCGCCCCTCTCCTGGCTGCAACCACTCCGGATGAGCATGGGGGGTTTGATCCCGCTGCGCCCCTGCCGGAAGTGCTTCAGCAGGAGCAGAGTGCGCAGGAGCATCTCGATCAGCAACAGGAGCATAGCGGCACGCTGCCGCCGGAGATCGTTTCCAGCGAGGCTGCAGGCATCGCTCCTGGAACCATCGCTGAGCCGCTGCATGCCTTTGCGCCCGGGCTGGGCGAGCTGGAAGAAGAAGTCATCGACGAAGAAGAATTCGACTTCGCCCCCCTTCATCATCAAGCCGACGAACATGACCTCGAAGAAATCGAAGAAGAGACAGTCGACAGTTCCATGGTCGGCTCGCAACTCGGCGACCTGGTGCGTGACGAGCACATCCAGCGCCGCCTGCATGAGCCGGAAAATCAGGAGAACGAGGAAGAGTTCGACGAATCCGAGGAAGAAGACCTGGAAGCGCCCGAAGGATTGAGTGAAGCGGATGAAGCCCATGCCCGCGCCGAAGGTGCCGGCGGCTTCACAGAAGAAGATTTCTTCAACGGCAGCAGCGCCGAGGTACACGAAACAGCCCAGGTTGCTCCGGCACCGCGCCGCGATGACGGCCGTCGCGATGGCCGCACCGGGGATGGCCGCAACAATCAGCGAGGGGGCCGCCGCAACAACGGGCAGCGCGGGCGAAACGGCGGAGGCGGACATCGCCATTCCGCGCAGACCAGCGACCTCCCGGTTATTAGCGATCTTCTCAAGCAGGGGCAGGAAGTGCTGGTGCAGATCGCCAAAGAGCCCATCGCCAAAAAGGGCGCGCGCATCACCAGTCACATTGCACTCCCGGGCCGCTTCCTCGTGTTCATGCCGACCGTCAACCACGTGGGTGTCTCGCGCAAGATCTCTTCCGATGAGGAGCGTCTCCGCCTGAAGCGCATCCTGAGCAGCGAAAAGGGAACTGCCCCCGGCGGCTTCATCGTCCGTACGGCCGCAGACGGTGCCAGCGAGGAAGAGCTTCGCGCTGACCTCCGCTTCCTCATCAGCCTGTGGACTGAGATCAAGCAGCGCTCCGACACCGGCAAATCACCCGCCCTCATCTACCACGACCTCAACCTCGTCGAGCGGATCCTGCGCGACCAGGTCTCCGACAACTTCTCAACCATCTGGGTCGACAGCGAGACGGAATACGAACGCATCGTGCGCTTCCTGAACCGCTTTGAACCCACGCTCGTACGTCGCGTCAAGCTCTACACCAAGGAGACGCCGCTCTTCGAACAATTCGGCATCCAGGAAGAAATCTCCAAAGCCCTCAAGTCGAAGGTATGGCTCAAATCCGGTGGATCGATTGTCATCAACCAGACCGAAGCCCTCGTCGCCATCGACATCAATACCGGCAAGTATGTCGGCAAAACAGCGCGGCTTGAAGACACCATCGTCAAAACCAACCTCGACGCCATCCCCGAGATCGTCCGGCAGATTCGGCTCCGGGACCTTGGCGGCATCATCATCATCGACTTCATCGACATGGATGAGCGCAAGAACCGTAACCGCGTCATGCAGGCGCTCGAAGAAGCATTGAAGGCCGATCGCGCTCCTTCCAAAGTCCTGCAGTTTAACGATTTTGGCCTGGTGGCCATCACGCGAAAACGCGTGAAGCAGTCACTGGAGCGGACGCTGAGCACGCAATGCGAGATCTGCGCCGGTACCGGCATGGTCAAAAGCCCCATCACCGTCTGCAACGAGATCTATACCGAACTGCGCAAGATGCAGAAGCACTTCGAGCGCGGCGATGTACTCCTGAGGGTCCATCCGGAAATCGTCAAGACCCTGAAAGCCAACAACGGCAAATGGCTGGGTGAACTCGAAGAGATGATCGGCCGCACCATCATCGTCAAGAGCGATCCCGCCCTCCATCCCGAGCAGTTCGACATCCACTGAGGTACTGGCCGTACGGGCATAGGCGCCATCTGGCGCTTATGCTCCCGTTGGTCGCATTGTCCGTAGATAATTGCCTCACTTATCGACGAACGGAGACTCCCCATGGGCAGATGGCGTTCCCATGCAAGTACCTGTGGCTGGCTCTAACTCCTCTGCTGGCTTCCGTTTCTTCTACTGGCTCTCACCCGGGGACATCTGGCTACCTATCCGGCCTGGATGGGTGCACTGATCCTCTAGGGGGCTCTTCATGAGTCCGTTCGCCGGCACGCCGCTGGCTATCATCGCAGCAACGACAAGAAGGCAGTGGCTTGTCCTCGCGAGTGTTTGGCTTGCCGCTTGGTGGTCCCTTGCGAAACACCCATTCGATCTGTAATCCATCTGGAATACAGATCTACCTGCTCACCTATCCAAGGCCGTCGGGAATATTAACTTGGCGCTGGCAAAACCAACTTGGCCGGACACAAGCCTCATGTTGTCGACATGCATCTGAAAAACGAAACAAAGTCATCACAATTGTGTCTATGTAAGTGAGATAGCGTGCGCAATTTCGCGCTAAAAATTTCTTTCTGCAGAGGTAGGAATGTCTTCACGATCTTTTGTCCAGCGTCTCGGCACGGCAACCATGGCTTTCGCGGCACTGATTGCTGCTCCTTCGCTCTTTGCGCAATCCAGCTCAAGCGCAGACTATACAGCCCAGACGACTTCAGCCTTCAACCTGCCGGCGGACCTGCAATATCGCAGCCAGTACCAGAACCAGTATCCGAGTGGCGGCGGGTATCACCAGCACCGCGGTGGCGGCGACTCCACATTCAGCCATATCGCATTCGAGGCAGGCGTTGGCCCGGGCATACCCTTGGGAAACACCACCAGCCTCAACTCCACCGGCTATAGCTTCCTGGTGGGCGGCGGCTACAACTTCAACAAGCATTTGGCCGCTCTGCTCGAATACCGATTTGATCATCTCGGCATCCAGAACTCCGTACTGAATCAGATCGCAGCCGCAAATCCCGCCGCCACAACGAACGGCCTGACGGGCAATACCCATGCCTGGTCAATCACTTTGAACCCGCGTTACAACTTCAAGACCAGCGGCCACTTCGGCGGGTATGTCACCGTCGGCGGAGGCTTCTATCGGCTGCTGACCTCCTTCAACACGCCAGTCTTTGAAGGCTACTACTACGATTACTTTTACGGTTACATTCCCGACTACGCAAACCAGACAGTGGATCACTATTCGAGTAACCAGGGCGGCGTAAACGGAGGCCTCGGTCTCGAGTGGAAGCCCAATCCGGAACAGCACGGCGCCATCTTCGCGGACGTTCGCTACGAGTGGCTGGACAGCCCCAGCTCATCCACCCAGATCCTGCCCATCACCTTCGGCTATCGCTGGTAACAATTAATCGTCTTAACAGTCGGGGTCAGCTCTCATCAGCTGACCCCTTTCTGTTCACAATGGCGCCTGGTCACTTGGATCCTGAAGCCCTGTACACCACCCTGCCTCCAACCATCGTCAACACAGAGACTGTCTTCGGCAGTTCAGGAGGCGGCACCGTGAAGATGTCCTGTGACAATACAGCGATATCCGCAAGCTTGCCGGCCTCGATCGTACCTTTCTCTTTCTCCTGAAACTCCGCATAAGCCGATGTCAGCGTATACGCAATCACAGCCTGCTCCCGCGTTATTGCCTCTGAAGGATGATTGCCCGGATGAGAAGCGAAGAGGATATCCAGGTAAGGGTTGGTCGGCGCATCCGAACCGAGCGCGAGCGGTATCCCCGCATCCAGGATCGACTTCAATGGCTGTGCCTTCTCAAACGGCACAACTCCCGGCGGCCCGATAGGCGCAAAGTGGACAGGGTTCTGGACCACGACAATGCCGTCCTGCCGAATGCGTGCAAGCTGGTCAGCAAAAATGCCGTCGCCATGCTCGAAGCGCAGGCGGCGGCCATTCCAGACACCTTTTCCACCGGCCGCATCCACGTCGTCAAGCACAGTCTTAACCGACAAATTGCCCGACACATGAAGCAGCAATTGGTCGTTGTCCTTGAGCGATTCCTGCAGCATGGCGGGATATTGCTCTATCGGAAACTCCAGCGGCAGCTCTGTAAACAGCGAGTCAAACGGCGGCTTCGCAGGCGTTTTCCACTCTCCCCGCGGAGTAAAGGTCCCTTCGATCCCGACGCCATCCGCCAGCCACTTCGACCCGCTCACTGTGATCAGGCGCGCCGGATGATCAGGCACCCCCCTACCTTCATCAACATCCCGGCCAGCGGGCGTAGTTCCCGGCATCCGCACCACGCGCACGCGGATCTGCAACGGCACCGCTTCCAGCAGCGTCACGGCACGAGACGGCGCCATCGCCACGGAGAGTTCCTGGATGGACGTAACACCGTACCGTGCCTCCTCCTCCAGCTGTTGCCGGATCTGCATGACGGCAGCATCATGAGGAACGCGATCGGCAGCCGCACGTTCGAGGTTCATGAGCGCATATTCGCGAACCGTGCCGGTCAGCCGGCCTTTCGCATCGCGCTCAAAGCGGCCACCCATCGGATCAGGCTGAGTGTCCGCAACGCCGTAGAAGCGCAGACCAGCCGAGTTCAGGATCATCCCGTGACCGGTAAACGTACCCAGGGCCACCGGGTTGTGCGGGGCGATCCTGTCAAGCACATCGCGATCAATGGATGGGTTTGAAAATACCTTGACACCGATGGACACGGAAATCAGGCTGCCCGGCGGGTTTTTGGCAACAGCCGCCGCAATGCCCTCCTTCACCTGCGCCCATTCCGGATCCATCACCTGCAGATCAACGTCCACCTCGGGCGGCCCCAGTGAAAAATGATGATGAGCATCATTGATCCCCGGGATCGCAGTAGCGCCATGCAGGTCAATCGTCGTTGTTCCCGGCCCCGCCATCGCCTGGATGGTCTTCGTATCGCCCACTGCCACGATGCGTTCGCCGCGAATCGCGAGCGCCTCCACGTAGGGCTTCGACGGGACACTGGTAAAGATCTTGCCATTGAGCAAAACAGTATCCGGCTTCGTCTCCTGTCCGGGCGCGCTGATGCTGACAGACACCACGCACAGCAAAGCAGTCCAAGTTCCGGTCGTCAGCTTCATCAGGACTACCCACTCCTTGAGGAGAGTATGAACGCGGCCCGGTAGATCGATCACTGCTGCAAGCAGTACTCGTCAAGTCGGTTGCATCGCAGAAAAATAAATCCGTTCCGCCAATGTCCGAGCGTCAATCCAGAATAACCATCAAGCGGCCCCTTACAGCGACATTTCGTACGGCTTCCGGATGCTGCAAATCAATTGGAAGGCTGCTCGAACGGAGATAGACTTTGTTTTTAGACTCCAGACGCCGTGTTCACAGGTAAGTTATGGCAGAAAACAAGACCAGGCCGACCACCACGAATGTCAGGACGTTTCTCGATGCATGCCCGGACGACGCTAGGCGCAAAGACGCTCTCGCGCTGGCCAGGATGATGCAGCAGGCAACAGGCAAAGAGCCTGCGATGTGGGGAACCGCCATCGTCGGCTTCGACAGCGTTCACTATAAATACGAAAGCGGGCGCGAAGGCGATATGCCTCTCGTGAGCTTTGCACTGCGCAAGGCTGCGACGGTCCTGTACGGCCTTATAGGCTTCGATGGCGCCGAAGTATTGCTCGCCCAACTCGGCAGGCACACCACAGGGAAGGGATGTTTGTACATCAGGAAACTCGACGACGTGGACGGGAACATCCTCGAGAAGCTCCTTGAACGAGCAGTGGCAGCCTCAAGGAAACAGCAATCAAAAGCATAGCCTTGTGCTGCTCGACTGCCGGCGGTGACCGGCATCACAGGCAGCGAATGCGTTGCAATTCACTCACCGGCCTTCCAGTGATACCCGCAACTTCTGCATGTCCACGTCTTGGAGCCGGTTGGGAGTGGGAGCGCCAGCGCCCAGAGCGATGCAAGCGCAGCCTTGCGCGAGGCACCTTCGAAGGTGATGTCAGTTGACCGGCATCGCGAACATCGAGGCTGATCGTAGGCCGATTCCGCCGCGTCATAATCGATCACGTCCGGGATCGGCGCATCGAGGATCTCTATCGCCTCCTGCTCATCCTCATCCTCCACCTGCAGACGAATACCACCAATGAAGTTGGAGATCTGCCACTCCATGCGCACGAGATTCTCATCGCACAAGTGAGCACGGATGCCACTCGACTCCAGCAGAGAACGAGCCACGATTGCTTCTGATAAGTCGCGATAGCGACGGATAGTTGTCAAAGGCATGGAACTGTCTTGGCTCGCTTCAAGTAGCTCTACTTGCTCGTAGCCTGGATCAATGCCTTTTCGGCCGAGGTATGTTCCGCCATCAACTTCTCGATGTCCTCTGCCGTGTGCGGCAGGGCCGCGACAAGATCAATCAGCTTGCCATCCGGCGATGCGTAAAACACGTCTTCAATCCGGATACCGATCTTTTCTTCCGGCAGATAAATCCCCGGCTCAATCGTAAACACCGCACCGGCCGGCAGCGGCTTCGTGTAGTCATACGGATCGTGAACATCGATCCCGACCATATGGCCCAGGCCATGAATCATGTACTTGCCAAGCGGCTCACCATGCAGGTCCTTGCCATGCGCATTCATGTAATTGAAGGCGACCGTGTCCAGCGAATCCGCATACTGGTGCGATGGATCGTTCTCATGCGACGTGCCGGCGACAAACGCCGCCGCCGCGGCCTGCTGAGCGCCAAGAACGATGTTGTAAATCTCGCGCTGACGATCCGTGAAGTGTCCGCTGATCGGCACCGTGCGCGTGATGTCCGACGCGTACATGGAGTATTCGCATGCCGCATCCATCACCACCACATCGCCGGAATGCATCACCTGGTTATCGTCAGAATAATGCAGCACCGTCGAGTTCAAACCGCTCCCGACAATCGGAGGATACGATGGCCGCTCGCATCCCTGCGCAAGCTGCGTGCCGTCGAGAAGCCCGGCAATCGCATTCTCTTTCACCTCGGGAGCAATCGCCTGGATCGCAGACCGCTGCGCGATCATCGATGCCTCTGTCGCCTTCCGTATCAACTCGACCTCGCCGGCCTGCTTGATCGCCCGCAATGGCTTGATCAGAGCGCGCACGTCACTCGCATCCGGTATGTTCTCAGCACCGACGCCAAGCGTGGTCGCCGTCCATGAAACAACGCTCTTACTCTGCGGCATGTCGTGCTGCACATACATCTGGCGCAGAACACTACGATCAGAGGCAGCAAGCCCATTGATGATGCCGGGCAGGTCCGTGAGAGGCTTGACCTCGGCAACGCCAGTACGCTGCACAGCGTCAGGAGCAGTTGCTTCCAGCTTGACTCCCGTGTACAGCTCTAAACGTTTATTAGAAGTCGGAAGAAAAAGGATCTCGCGATAACCATGCTGACTGCTCTTGATCCCGGCAATCGCAGCACCAGCCTTCTTTGCAGCCACGCTCTCGCCAATCACCATGAGAGCCGCACCTGGTTCGTTCCATCCAGTCAGATAGTAGAAGTCCTCATCCTGACGGTAGGACTGGTATTCGGCAGCAGGCTCATCCGCAGCAAACAGTACCGCTATTCCGCCCTTGAGAGAAGCACCAAGAGCCGAGCGGCGCACATGATAATCAGCATCAGGCTGGCGTTCCAGCGCGCCGAGCGGTAAGGCGAAAAGGACAAGGGCGAAGACCAGAAGTTTCATCATGTCTAATCAGTTAGGAGCGTCTCTGAACAAGTTTGACTTACGGATGTAGTATGCCTCACCGCGACATTCACAAACCGAATCCGTGCGACCAACGGGAGCATGAGCGCGAAACGCGTGTGCCCGTATGGCGAGTCCTACACGCCGACAGGGAATGGTTTGGGCGAGCTCTCATCCAGGTTCGCGCCGGAACCCCAGCGCTCAAACCGGCCTTGCAGCAGGCTCAGCAGGCCCGTGTACCAGTAGCCGATCACGAACAGCAGCAGGAAGGGAATCGTGAAGTAGTTTTCGTTCGAAATGGCATACCAGATCGTCATCGCGAAGTAGCAGCCGATCAGCAATTCAAGCCATGGCACAATGCCCAGGCGCTTGCGATACTTCGCAGCATTCGAACGCTCACCCTTCTTCAGCACGCGATATTTAGGCGTCCGTTTAAAGCTGCTCTTGATGCCAAACAGCGCCTCCAGCACCGCGCGCGTGTTGGTGACCGTAAGACCGATCCCCAGTGACATCAGGAATGGCAGGTAAAGGAAAGTCTTGTACCACTTCTTCGGAAACAACTCCCGCTGCGAAACCAGGTAGAACGACGAAATCGAGAACGTCGACGCCATAAACAGCGGCACATCGATCAGCAGCATCTGGAACCAGCCCTGGTAAAAACGAATCACCATCGCAGGCATCAGCAGCACCGACAACACCACCATCAGCGGATAACTCAGGTTCGCAGTCAGGTGATAGAACGACTCCAGCTTCACGCGAAATGGCTGGTCGCTCTTGAATACCAGCGGAAGTACTTTCTTTGAAGTCTGGATCAGCCCCTTCGCCCAGCGCGCCTGCTGCGTTTTGAACGCCGTCATCTCGATCGGCACTTCCGCCGGGCACTCTACATCCTGCAGGTACTTGAACTTCCAGCCCTTCAACTGTGACCGGTAACTCAGGTCCGTATCTTCGGTCAACGTATCGTGCTGCCAGCCGCCGGCCTCTTCAATCGCCGTCCGGCGCCACATCCCGGCTGTCCCATTGAAGTTGAAGAACACACCCGCGCGCGAGCGGCCGCCATGTTCCAGCACAAAATGGCCATCGAGCAGGATCGCCTCGACCTGCGTAAGAAAACTGTAGTCGCGATTCAAATGAGTCCAGCGCGTCTGCACCATGCCGATACCCGGCTCCGCAAAGTGGTGGACGACTCGCAGCAGCCAGTCGCGAGGCGGAACAAAGTCCGCATCGAAGATCGCCACATACTCACCCGTCGCGGTCTTCAAGCCTTCATCCAGCGCGCCGGCCTTATAGCCATAGCGATTGCTGCGATGCAGATACACAATCGGATTGCCCGCCGCCTTGTAGCGATCCACCATCTCGCTCGCCACCGCCTGCGTCTCGTCCGTCGAGTCGTCCAGTACCTGGATCTGCAGCCTGTCCTTCGGATAATCCAGAGCGCAGATCGCTTCCAGCAGCCGGTCGATCACGAACTGTTCGTTGAAGATAGGCAGCTGGACCGTGATACTCGGCAGTTCCCCAAACCGCTGCGGTGGATCCGCCGTCCGGTTCTTCTTGTTGCGGTAGTAGGTCCACACCAGCTGGTAGCGGTGCATGCCGTAGAAAGCCAGGATCACCATCACCACGAAGTACGGAATCAGCAGCGCCGTATCGAAAGCATTCCATTGATAAAGATGTTCAAAGGTATGGTCGGCGTAGTGCGTCCGGAAATAGTGAGACAGCCCGCGCTGCGAGGCAAAGTAGAGCGCCACTACCTGGAAATGGAATGCTGGCAATCTGGTCGGGCCGCCTCTGAAGTCTTTCTACCACTTTACCGGACTGGCTCGTCCACAGCACACCAATCCGCACGCCCACGCCAGCCTCAACCACGACGCCTAATAAACGTACTGCCTGCTGTACACAGCATCCCGTTCACTTGGCGTAAAGCCTGCATCGCGGATGATCCTCCGCAATTCCTCTTCTCCCGAATGGTGGCTGGGCGTTCGCAGGTCCCGGGCGCTGGCAAGCACCAGCCCCGCATCGTCTGCTCCAAAACGCAGCGCAAGCTGCAGAACCTTCGGCCCGAAAATCGACCAGTCCGCCTGCACATGCGGCACCTCCGGCAAATAAATCCTGGCCAGCGCCACAAACTGCAGATAGCGTGCGCCCGTAACCTCGTCGAGCGCGCGATCCAGGTGTTCAATGCGAGGCTCGCACGCCAGAAATCCGTGAGTCTCGGCCTGCAGATCAGCCACAGCCTCAAGCATGGCAATCCATTGCTCCGGCGTATCGCGACTGCGCAGCGGCATCACCACAGTCACAGGCACTCCTGCCCGGCATGCTTCTCGGAAAGTCTCCTGCCAGTCTGGACTAGTCACATCGATCGTCACAGCCGACAGGCCGGCACCGCACAAAGCCTGCAGCTTGCCAGCCTCGACAGAGGCACCGGTCAACGCGACGTCAGGGAAGCGCTCACGCACCGCGGCAATCCTGGTCGGCACCAGCTCACTTCCCGTAACCAGGAAACTGCGTGCGCCGCGTTCCGTGGCAGCTTCTGCAATTCCCACCCAGTCGCCGGCCAGCGGCAGCAAAAATCCCACCGTATACGTCACGATGCGGTCAGGCCACAATCGTTCGCGGACACCATCGGCATCCATGCCAAGTTGCAGCAGGTCGCTGCCCTGGAGTCGCGCAAGGGCCTCCTGCCAGACATTGCTCATACCTCATTTTACGTGGAGAGATCGTCGCCGCACCCAGCACCGGCACCCGCATCCACACTCGCCCGGACATTTTGTAGCTGGCAGAGAGCAATGCCAGAATAGTAGGCGTGAATCCCACAAAATGTTCCCAGCTTTTCAGGAGGGCGTGGCTCGTCTGCGTCACCATCTGCATGGGTCTCGCCCTTCCGCCCCAAGCCATCGCGGCAAAGGTCGCCGCAGCGGATGACGCCGTTCCGGCCAAGGCCGAGGCCGCCCCTATTCCTCCCGACACCATCACCTTCACCAACGGCGACCAGTTGTCCGGCAAGCTGCTGCGCATTGTCTCCGGCACCGTCACCTTTCACAGTGACATCGTCGGCGACGTCACCGCACCTATGAGCAAGGTGAAGTCGCTTCACAGCGCGCAGCCCTTTGCCGTCCTCACCAAATCCCTCATCGCCAATCCCGAGCATCTGCGACGGCGCCTGCTCGGCCAGAAGGTCCTGCTTGGTGCGCTGCAGGTTCATGAAACAGCCACAGAGGTAGACCAGCCCCCATCGGCAGGCAGACCAGCGATCTCCCGATCCTTTGACAACAAGGATGTTCAATTCGTCGTAGACGGCGCGACCTTTCGCCGCGAACTCCGCAATGAGCACGACCTGTTCTATGGCTGGACCGGCAACCTGACACTCGGCGCCGGCCTGGTCAACGGCACCAACAGCGATCAGACCTACACTGGATCGGCCAACTTCGTGCGCACAATCCCAGCCATCCCCTACATGCCCCCCTACAGCAAATACATGCTGAACCTGAACGGCAGCTACGGCCTGCTCACGCAGCCTGAGATTGTGTCGAACGGCACCATCATCCAGTCCGCATCCAGCGCGAAGACTAACATCCTGCATGGCGACACGGAATACGACCGCTACCTGACGCCGAAAGTCTTTACACTGGCCAACGCAAGCGCCGACCACAACTACGGCTCAGGTCTTCAGCTGCAGCAGACCTTCGGGCTCGGGTTTGGCTGGACTCTGGTCAAGAACGCGAAGCAGGAGCTGGATCTCAAGGCCGATGTGCACTACGAACAGCAGCGGTTCTACAACGGCACCGTCAGCGGATTGGGCACCCCGGACGAAAACCTGGTAGGTGCCGACCTGAGTGAAACCTGGATGCGCACCTTTGAACACAATGTAAAGTTCAGCGAGTTCGTAACGTTGACGCCGGCCTTCAACGTGGTTCGTGCGTACTCGGGTGTGGCCAACGCCACGCTGGTATTCCCGGTCTACAAGAAGTTCAGTTTCAGCCTCGCTTCCACAGATAACTACCTGGGAGACCCGCCAGTCGGCTACAAACGAAATACCTTCCAGTTCACCTCGGGCATCACGTTCGTTCTCAAGTAGTGCCGCGCTACTGCGGACCCGTCGGATCCAGGTTCAGCGGCTGCTTCATCAGGTCGAGCACCGATGGCGGCAGCGGCTTGTCAGCAACAGCCAGCAGCTGCGACACCTGCCACATCTGCGTCTCGTTCAGGATGTGCTCAAAGGCCGGCATTCCGGAAAGACGGATTCCGTTCTTCACCTTCCAATACGTCTCGCCCGGCGGATCGTCGCTCACTCCCACCACGCCATTGCCATGCGGCTCCCATAGTTGCGGTGCCGACGGGTACATGGACTTTCCGAATGAGGAGGGACGCCCATAAAGCCCGTGGCACGTCGCACACTGCTGGCGATACACATGGGCACCTATCTCAAGGTTGGCTGGATCCGCCGCTAGACCAGGCTTGCGAGGGAACTCGCGATCGATGCGCGCCTCAAGCGGAACGTCCACAATCTGGCCTTCCATCGGGAACGGCTTGTCAGCCACGGCAACCGGCGGGTGCCCATACCTGAAGTACGCGTATACAAATGCAGGCACCAGGATCAGGGTCAGTATGACGCCGAGCAGAAATCCTCTCATCCACGCATCCTTTGCACCGGAACCCCCGGCACGCTTCAAATGAAATCGTGCACTCTCAGACGACAGATCGTGCCGTAAAGTCGACGCTTCACCATAGCAGGGACGCAGCAGGCAGCCAAACACAGCCATCCATCCGTGGAACTTTCCCCGCTCCTCCCAGCCACAGGCGCGACGCAGGTGATTTAATAGGGATGCGCAGCCATTTCAAACGACCGGCTGCCTTTCTTGGATCGCCGCAACCGGTGATCGTTTCACCGAAGGCTGACGGCGCGCTTTGTCGGTCCCGGTGAGCATCCTCGCAGCAGGCACGCGAGTAGTTGAGCAGTGGAGGCATCACCTTACATGCAGCGTAGCAAGTTTGCCGGATCCCTTATTCATCCGGCCCTTTCTGTACTCTTTTTTGTAGCCACGGCCGGCGCTCAGACCGCTCCGGGCACCCCGCAGACGACAACACCAACTGCCCCCGCCGACCAGCAGGCACCAGCGGCACCTCCCGCACAGGCCCCCGCCGATACACAGGCGCCAGCGGCACCTCCTGCTACCGACACACA
>CAZZUX010000001.1:86601-185268 GCA_964657395.1 uncultured Ktedonobacteraceae bacterium | reverse complement strand
TCTGGTCGACCTCGCGAACAATACCGTGACTGCCCTGTTCAAGGCGAATGCTCTTCCGAAGATGGATCTCAGCAAGGGAGTGCCAGCGATGTTCACGACGCTGGTGGCAGTACCGACTTTGCTGATGAAGGAGAGCCAGGTACGGGAGCTGGTCGAAGAACTGGAAGTTCGTTTTCTCGCGAACCAGGATCCGAACATTCACTTTGCGTTGCTGACGGATCTTCCAGATTCCGTGACGCGGCCACAGACCAACGACAGCGATCCCCTGGTAGAGATCGCAGTTGGCATGATCAACGAGCTGAATGCACGCTATGCAGACCGCGGCGCCGGCAGCTTTTTCCTGCTGCATCGTCACCGCATCTTCAATGCACGGCAAGGCGTGTGGATGGGATGGGAACGCAAGCGCGGCAAGCTGCTGGACCTGAACAAGCTGCTCGAAGGCGCGTACGATAGCTTCCCCGTCAAGATCGGGCCGATGGACAAGCTGCTGGGTGTGAAGTACGTGATCACGCTGGACTCAGACACCCAACTGCCTCGCGGGTCGGCACACAACCTGATCGGGGCGATGGCTCATCCTTTGAATCGCGCGGTTATTGATCCGCAGCTCCGCATTGTCACCGATGGGTACGGCATCCTGCAGCCGCGGGTTGGGGTCAGCGTCAGTTCGGCATCGCGTTCGCGCCTCGCGTCCATCTATTCCGGACAGACGGGCTTCGATATCTATACGCGTGCAGTGTCTGATACATATCAGGATTTGTATGGTGAAGGTATTTTCACCGGCAAGGGGATCTACGAGGTTTCTACGCTGCACGCTGTGCTGGATCGCCGCTTTCCGCGCAATTCCCTCCTGAGCCACGACCTGATTGAAGGCGCCTATGCGCGCGCGGGCCTGGCCACTGACATCGAAGTGATCGACGATTATCCTTCGCACTACAGCGCCTACAACCGGCGCAAACACCGCTGGGTGCGCGGCGACTGGCAGATTACCCAATGGCTGTTCAGCAAGGTTCCTGATGAGAGCGGCAAGTATGTGCGCAATCCCATCTCCGGTATTTCGCGCTGGAAGATTTTCGACAATCTGCGCCGGTCGCTGGTAGAGCCCGTCACGTTTTTCCTGCTGGTATCCGGATGGCTGGGTCTGTCGGGTGGTCCACGCTACTGGACGCTGGTGACGCTGTTCCTGCTATTCGCGCCGTCGATTGTGCAGTTGTGTTTCAGTCTTGGCCGTGCGATCGCCGAGCCGGTGCAGGGAGCGATGAATGAAGCATGGATCGGATTTTCGCAGGCATTCTTTATTACATTTCTGAATCTCGTGTTTCTTCCTCACCAGATGCTGCTTGGTCTCGACGCGATTACGAGATCGCTGGTGAGGCGCTTCATCACGGGACAGCGACTGCTGGAATGGGAGACTGCAGCAGAGGCTGAAAGCAATACAGGCAAGGTGACACCGGTCGATCGATACCTTGCGGTTACGCCGATCGTGGCGATTTTCGTTGGCGTACTGACGGCGCTTTTCAACGTGCATGCTCTTCCGTTTGCGCTGCCGATCCTGATCTTATGGGCTGCGGAGAAGCCGGTTACGGTGTGGTTGAATGCACCGCCGCGCGAAATGGGCTTGAAGTTCGAGCCGAACCAGGATCGCTTTATGCGGCTACTGGCGCTGCGCACGTGGCGATTTTTCTACCAGTATGGCGGCGAGAGCCACAACTACCTGATTCCGGATAACGTGGAAGAAGAGGGGCTGTTTGAAGCAGCACGAGTTAGTCCAACCAATTTCGGCCTGTTGTTAAATGCGCGTCAGGCAGCTATTACGTTCGGCTATCTGACTGTCCCGGAATATGCGCGTCTTACACGAGCCAGCCTGGCGACTTACGAAAGACTGGAGAAGATGAAAGGTCATATCTACAACTGGTATGACACGCGGACACTGGAAGCGATCCATCCTATTACTGTGTCGTCGGTGGACAGCGGCAACCTCGCTGCTTCGTTTTACACGTTGCATGCCGGCACTCGTAAGATGTTGCGGGAACCGCTGATCGGCGATCACCTGGTGAAAGGCTTACGCGACCACCTGGCAATCCTGAGCGATCTGAAGGTGACACACTCGCTGCCGGCCATCCCTGCTACGGACGATCTGGCTTCGTGGATTGCCTGGGCCTTCCAGGCCGAGAAGGCAGGCCCTCATCCTCATGCTGCTGACAAAGCACCGGAAGGAGCGTGGTGGCTGGCTGAGACCAACCTGAGGATCGGAGCGATCACCACGCTGATCTGCGATTATCTGCCATGGCTGAGTCCGGAGTTTCGGCCACTGCATGAGCATTCGGTGATGCAGAATGCTGTCTACACGGCGAGCGACGTGATGCTCGGCAATGCACCGGACGTGTCAGCTGACATTGACAAGCGCCTTGCGCGGATCACAACCAGTTCCAGCAGCGACAATGTGGAGACGGTGCTGGCAGAGAAGCTGCGTGACCTGCTGTCGCGGTCCATGCCTCGAATTTCCGCGTTGCTTTCGGATATCGAAGCCGTCATTGCGGACTCGTATCGTTGTGTTGCTGACATGGATTTTTCGTTCCTCATCGAGCCGAGCCGTTCGATGCTTTCGATCGGCTACATGGTGGAGCAGGACGAGCTGCACAAGGCCTGTTATGACCTGCTGTGTTCGGAAGCGCGCATCGGTGCGTTTGTGGCGATTGCCAAGGGGGAGGCGCCGCAAGCAAGCTGGTTCAAACTGGGCCGCACGCATACGGTGGCGTATGGACGGCCAGTGCTGATTTCGTGGACGGGCACGATGTTTGAGTACCTGATGCCGGCGTTGTGGATGCGGTCTTATCCGGATACGCTGGTGACGCGGACGCTCGACGGCGTGGTCGCTGTGCAACAGGCTTATGCACGTGCGCATGGCGATATTCCCTGGGGCATATCGGAGTGCGGCTACTCACAGAAGGATGATGGCGGGCATTATCACTACCAGGCTTTCGGGATCCCTGCGGTTGCGCTGAAGTGGGATGCGACGGCGGGGCCGGTGGTGTCGCCGTATTCTACGTTCCTGGCACTGGGGATCAATGCGCCGGCTGCGATGAAGAACCTGAATCGCATGGCGAAGATGGGATGGATCGGGGCGTTCGGATTTTACGAGGCTGCGGATTATTCGTACGAGCCGAACAATCCGGCGGCAAAGATGCGCAAGGAGCCGGTGCTGGTTCGCGAGTGGATGGCGCATCATCAGGGCATGTCGTTGATGGCGATGCTGAATCTACTCCACGACAATATCGTGCAGGAATGGTTCCATGCGAATCCCGACCTGAAGGCGACGGAACTGTTGCTGCATGAAAAGCCTATTCGTGAATCGACGCTGATTGCGGAGCACAAGGAAGCGACGGCAGGGCAGGTTTCGCGCAAGGCTGCTGCGTAGCTCTCTTCGTCAGACTTGCTGGAATGCGCCAGCGAGAACGGATTGGTGCGCCTCCCAAACTGCAAGTACTTTTGCTGCGCGGGCTGGATCGGTCGACCATTTACTTGAGACGAGTGTGACGAAGTCAGATCCGGTTGCGGCTTCCAGTGCCGCGGCGTACGCAGGGTAGGCTTTTGCCAGCCTTTGCAGCAGCATCATTCTGGCTGCAAAACAGGACTGCCAGTTGGGAAAGCTTGTCCACGTCGCCGACACTGTTACCCATGCACCATGAAGGAACTCCTTTGTCGGCAGGCTGACGGAGTCTCCTGTTGGAGGATGGGACTGCTTTTGTCCGAACAGGTTGTTCGCTTCCAGGGCAAGGCGCGAGTGGCCCCATGCCGACTCGAGTGCTGCTTCACAGGCTGCGAACCCGGGGTAGATATGGCTGGCGGCTTGTGCAGCAGCAAACGCCCTGGTAAGAAACTCTTCCTGCATGGTCATTCGTCTCTCCGACAGGCTGGGCAGCATAGGGCTGGCATGTAAATGGAAAAGGCAGCCAGTCCGGAGACCTGCTGCTTTTTTCTAATTACCAGCTTCTACAGCTATTCTTGCAGTTTGCCTTGAATCAATCGGCACGACTAGACAACAAAGTACTTAGCCTGAGGATGATGCACGACGATGGCGTTGGTACTTTGTTCGGGCTCGAGGTGGAAGCCTTCGGTGAGACGAACGCCGATGTTCTTTTCCGGCTCGAGGAGTTCGAAAATTTTGGTCTGGTCTTCAAGGTTAGGGCAGGCAGGATAGCCGAAGGAATAACGGGAGCCCTGATACTTCTGATGGAAAAGATCCTTGACCAGGGACGAGTCGAGAGCTGCGATGCCCATCTCTTCCCGTATTTTCTTGTGCAGCAATTCGGCGAGGGCCTCTGCGGTTTCGACGCTCAGGCCGTGCAGGTAGAGATAGCGCGTGAAGTCGCCGCCTTCAAAGAGACGCTGCGTGACTTCACTGGCGACCTGTCCGATGGTGACCATGGAAAAGCCTACGACATCCATCTGACCCTTGCTTTTCGGTTCGAAGAAGTCGGCGATGGAGAGGAGGCGGCCTTCGCGTTGACGGGGAAAGGTGATGCGCAGACGTTCGCGGGGTGCACCTTGCTGAACGCTTTCGGGATCGTAGACGATGACGTCGTTGCCTTCGCTTTGTGCGGGGAAATAGCCGTGCACGGAACGTGGCTCGAACCAGCCATTCTGTTTGACTTCCTGCTCCATCTGCTTGAGGATAGGCCGGTATTTTTCTTCGACCAGGCGGAGATAGTCGGTGGCTGAAGCTGTTTTCAGCTGCCACTGATTTTTAAAGAGCGCAGTCTCATTGATGAAGCCGAAGACTTCATCGAGGTCCCAGTCTTTCTTGACGCGGACGCCATAGAAAGGGGGGTTCGGGATGAAGTCAGCATCCTTGACAACGGCGGAGCGCACCTGTTCGCCTGCTGCGACAAGGACTGAGCCTTCCGATGTGTCGCCGCCGCCGGCTGCGGCATCGGCCATTTCGATGCGTGCATTTTTTGGGTAGATCTTGACGGTGCGGCCTTCGGTGAGACGCTTGTCGCGTGCTCCGTCCAATGTCATAAGGTCGCTCATGACGTGCAGACCGGCGAAGGCGTCTTCTGCGTAGAAGACGGCATTGGAGTACTCCTTGCGCAGGTCTTCCTCGACATATTTCCGGGTCAGGGCGGCGCCACCGCAGATGACGGGCGTGTCCATTTCGAGGCGCTCAAGATCCTGGATGACGTACTTCATCTCTAGGGTCGATTTGACGAGCAAACCGCTGAGCCCGATGGCGTCAGCCTTGTGGTCCTGAGCGGCCTTGATGATGACGTCGGCAGGCTGCTTGATCCCGAGGTTGACGACCTTGTAGCCGTTGTTCGAGAGAATGATGTCGACCAGGTTCTTGCCGATGTCGTGAACGTCGCCCTTTACAGTGGCGAGGACGATGGTGCCCTTCTGCGTGCCTTCCACGCGTTCCATGCGGGGTTCGAGGTAAGCAACAGCAGCTTTCATGGTGGCGGCGGAGTCGAGGACTGAGGGCAGCTGCATCTTGCGCGCGCCGAAGAGTTCGCCCACTGTCTTCATGCCTGAGAGGAGGACGGTGTTGATCAGGTCGAGCGGCGTGTGCAGCCGGAGGGCGGATTCGAGGGTTTCTTCCAGTGACTTCTTGTTAGCGCCCTGTCCGATGGAACGCTCGCCGCGGATGATGAGCTGCTTGAGCTTTTCGTCGTCGGAGAGGCTTGCATCGGCTTCGGCGTCTTCTTCTACGGCCACACTGCCTGTGGCGGAGAGGTGGGCCATGTAGATCTGCAGCGGATCGAGATCGCGTTCGTGGGCTGCCTGTTCCCCGCCGATCTCGGATTTCGCACGCACCTGGAAGATGAGGTTGCGGGCGAGCTCAACTTCTTTCTCTGGAATCTTGTAGAGCGGATAGATCTTGGCGTAGTTGACGATGGCCATGTCGAGGCCGCGGTCGACTGCTTCCTTGAGGAAGACGCTATTGAGGACGCGTCGGGCGTAGGCGTTGAGGCCGAATGAGATGTTGCTGACGCCTAGGATGGTTTTGGCGAGCGGCAGTTCCTGCTTGATCAGCCGGACGGCCTCGAGCGTTTCCATGCCGGCGGTGCGGTAATCTTCCTGGCCGGTCGAGATCGGCAGGGTGAGTGGATCGAAGATCATGTCTTCGCCGCGCAGACCGTACTTTTCGGTTGCAAGGGCGTAGATGCGCTTGGCGATGGCAAGCTTCTTCTGCGCAGTAAGGGCCATGCCTTCTTCGTCGATGGTGAGCGCGATGACGGCAGCACCGTAACGGCGCGCCATGGGCAGGACTTTCGACGTGCGCTTTTCGCCGTCCTCGAGATTGATGGAGTTGATGAGCGGCTTGCCGGGGATGCGCTTCAGGCCCTCTTCGAGGACGTCGGCTTCGGTGGAGTCGACGACGATGGGCGCAGTGACGCGGGTCGCGATCTTCTCGAGTACACCATTCATGTAGGCTTTTTCGTCTTCGCCAACGATGGCGCAGCAGAGGTCGAGCATCTGCGAGCCTTCCGCGATGAGCTTCTTGCTCAGGGCGAGGATGCCGTCGTAATCTCCGCCGCGCACCATATTGCGGAAATGTTCGACGCGAGTCGTCGTGTTCATTTCTTCTGCAACAATGACTGGCTGGCCGTCGACTTCGAGAGTCGTGGCAGAGAAGGCGCTGGCGGCCACGCTTTGCGGTTTCACATCGCGTTTGGCTGGCACCGCATCCTTGACGGCTTCGACGACAGCCTTGATGTGTTCCGGCGTAGTGCCACAGCAGCCGCCGACAACCTGGACGCCGTACTCGATGACGAAGCGGCGGTGATAGGCTGCGAGTTCTGCGGGCGTGAGTTTGTAGACCGCATGGCCGCCTTCATTCTGGGGCAGGCCGGCGTTCGGCAGCACGCTCACGGGGGCAGCAGAGTTCTGGCAGAGGAAGCGGACTGCGTCGTTCATCTCGGCTGGGCCGGTAGCGCAGTTGAGTCCGACGATGTCAGGGCGGAAGCAGGCGAGCGTGGCAAGGGCCGCGCCGATCTCGGAGCCGAGCAGCATGGTGCCGGTGGCTTCGAGCGTGACCTGCATCTGAACGGGCACGCGTCTCTGCATTTTGATCATGGCGTCTTCGCAGGCGGCGAGTGCGATCTTGGCCTGCAGCAGATCCTGCGATGTTTCGATGAGCAGGATGTCGACGCCGCCCTCGAGCAGGGCTTCGGCCTGTTCGCGATAGGTGGCGGCCATGGCATCGTAGCCGATGTGGCCAAGTGACGGCAATTTGGTGGTGGGGCCGATGGAGCCGGCGACGTAGCGTGGCTTGTCTTTCGTCGAGTAGTCGGCGGCTACTTCCTTCGCGAGGCGCGCTGCGACAATGTTGAGTTCGCGGGTTTTGTCCTGGATCTCGTACTCGGCGAGCACGATGCTGGAAGAGCCGAAGCTGTTGGTCTCGACCACATCGCAGCCGGCTTCGAAGTAGCTGGCGTGGATAGAGCGGATGATCTCCGGCTTGCTCAGGACGAGAAGTTCGTTGCAGCCTTCTTTGCCCCAGTAGTCATCGACGGTCAGGGAATATTTCTGGATGCTGGTTCCCATCGCGCCATCATAGACACCGACGCGTTCCCTGATCAGGTCAAGAAAATCCAGCTTGTGCGTTTCCGGCAAGGTTCCTCGTTCTCGCTTTTTCTCGGTTTGCCAAACATTTCCGGCTCTGCAGGATTAACTGATTTCTGCGACTTTGTGGATGGCCAGTGAACCCTGAATCAATCCCTGCACAGCTTTCTCAGCCTGCTTGAAGTGCGGCGTCTGCAGATGCTGATCCAGGTCTTGCTGACTCTTCCATAATTCATGAAAGAAGAAGTTGCCTTCGGTCTCTGACTCGTAGAGCCGGTAGAACTCGTTGCCCGGCTCAGCATGCGTGGGCGCCAACAAAGCAGTGAGGTGTCTCTTCAACTCCTCTGCTTTGCCGGACACGGCTGTGATCGGAACCAGTAGTTCTACTTTCGCCATCTGCTTCTCTGCTCTTGTCTGGTACGGCTTACTTCGTTGAATCGGAGTGCGCCGCCGTGCTTTGCGGCAGACCTACCGTGGGAGCCAGCATGTCTTCCTTGCGATAGATCAGCGTGGTGGCATTCAGGCTGGCAAGCTCGAAGCCATGGCCATGGGTAATTGCGTCGGTCGGACATGCTTCGACACAGTAGCCACAGAAGATACAGCGGTTGTAGTCGATGTTGTAGACCTTGGCGTAGCGCTCGGCACTCGAAATGCGCTTCTCTTCGGTATTGTCGGCTGCTTCGATATAAATGCAGTTGGAAGGGCAGGCGGCTGCGCACAGGAAGCAGGCCACGCACTTTTCAAGGCCGTTTTCATCGCGCTGCAGGACGTGCGCGCCGCGAAAGCGGTCCTGAAAATGCGCTCCGCGGTTTGGTCCCGGACCATCGGGATAGTTCTCGACCTCGGTCGGCTTGAACATTTCGCCGAAGGTGATACTCATCCCCTTCGCAATACCCGCCACATTTTTCACAATGGACATACTGAAAGTATACGATGCCGGGGGCAGGGTCATGTACCCGGGTGAAGACAAGCGCGGATTGATCCGGTTGGATCAAGCACGATCCAGGCCGGAGGCATCAGCGCGGGCGCGGCTACCTTCAGGTTGCGAGAAAGCTGGTCTGGCCGGTGGTTTCACCGAGCGCCTGCCGGATGGCTCGCAGGAACTGATGGTTGTCAGGCGGCTTTTGAAAATAGGCGGCTGCCTGCGCATTGAGCGCTCTTTGTTTGTTGCCGGTTGGTTCCCGCGCGCTCAGAACAATAACGGGAATACCGGCCAGCTCCGGCAGTTCTTTCAGCCGGTCGAGTACAGTAAATCCGTCGCCTCCGGGTAGCCCAAGGTCGAGGATGATGAGGTCGGGGCTCTCTTTGCGCGCGACCCAGACAGCGGAAATAGCATCCGGCGCGGAGATGACCTTGTATCCGTTTGCCCGCAGTCTTGGAAGCAGACCCAGCACCAGATGCTGGTCATCATCGACGATCATGATCTTCTTGTCAGTCATTGCAGACACTCCGTGGCGGAAAGATGTTTCTGGATCAACTCTTCGAGAACTTCAGCTACGATCCGCGAGCCCGCTTCGAGGCTTGCCGAGGGTATGCTGATCGTTGTTGACGAAAGAACCGGCTCGAGCTGAGTTGTCTGCTCCAACCGTTTGAGTTCGCAGTTGAGGCGGCTGGTAATGATGGAAAGACCTTCAGCGCCTGTGCAGGCGACGATAAACGCAGTCTTGCGGGACGGGCCGCTCTTCATCCAGGGGAGCATGACGTCCTGGGCCGGGTGAATGCAGTTGATAAGTGCATGCGTCAGCTGGTCCAGCAGACTGTCTGCCGTTTCCGGCGCCATATGGAAATGCGTCTGCGCGATGTCAATCGCAATGAGCGAGGCAAACCCCTGCTTGAAGTTATGGGCCGTGAAGATGAGCGCGCACCGTCCGGCCAAGCTGAATACGGGCAGCGTGAAGAAGAAGCTGCTGCCTACGCCGACTTCGCTCTTTAGCCAGATGCGGCCGCCATGCTGAGTTACCAGCTCTTTGGCGATAAACAAGCCCAGCCCCAGTCCGCTTCGACTGGATTCTGCTTCACTTTCCACCTGCGCCAGACGATTGAATACATGATCACAGTGTTCGGGGCTGATGCCACAGCCGGTATCGATCACGGCAAACTCGAGGAAAGCGGGATCAGTGGGATCCTCCTGCACTTTCACGAGAATCGAACCACCTTCCGGTGTGAACTTCGCCGCGTTCTCGATCAGATTGGTGAGGATCTGGCGTACGCGATGCGGATCGGCCCATACACAAGGAAGCCCTTTCACCAGATCGCTGCGCAGGCGCAGCTTCTTTGCCGAGGCACTCTGGTGACAGGTGGTCAGTACCTCCATGACCATGCGGTGCGGGCTTATTCGACGCGGATCGACTGTCAATTTCATGGTGTCGACTCGCGTGATATCCAGCAGGTCGGCTACCATCGCCTTCAACTGGCTGACGTTCTCAAGAGCCATCAGCAGCTGCTCCTGCTGCTCCGGCAGCAGGGTTCCCAGCAGTCCGTCGCTTACGTTGCTGATAAAGAAGTAAATCGCCGTCAGCGGGGTACGCAACTCATGCGATACGTTGGAGAGAAATCTCTCCTGCAGCCTGACGCGTTCCTGCCTGGTTTCCTCAAGAGCTGCCGCAACTCTCCTTAGCTCGGTCAGGTCTTTGATGACGAGGGCCAGGCCATACTTCCCCTGCAGGGTAGCGTCCTGTTCTTCAATCAGGAACGGCGTCTTGCTCACCAGCGCCCAGAAACGCCCGCCGTCTGCCCGGATCCACCAGCCTTCGTTTTCAGCTTTTCCCTCTCGCATGACGCGGTCGATGAGGGCTGCGGGGATGCCATCCTTCAAATCCTCTGGTGTGAAAAGGCATGCGACGTTGCGACCTACAATCTGATCCTCGGTATAGCCGAGCAGACGTTCGGCTCCTCGATTCCAACTGGTGATCATGCCTTGTTGATCCACTGTCAACAGTGCGTGATCGCTTACCCCTTCGACCAGCATACGGAATCGTGAGTTCGCTCTTGCAAGTTCCAGCGAGGTACTGAGCCTGTTCTTCTCTGCCAGCTTTTCAGCCATTGTGATGGCTTCAACGGCTACTTCCTTTTCGAGCACGGTAGCGCGCAGCTCCGCGACGAGCTGCTTCATTTGAAGCTGAGCTGTGACCTGGCGGCCCAGAATTTCCAGGGCATGCATTTGAAGTGGATTGAGACGCCGCGGCTGGTTGTCGATCACACACAGGGTGCCGACCTTCTCGCCGCCGCGGAGCTTTACAGGGTAGCCGGCATAGAAGCGAATGTACGGATCACCCTGCACCAGAGCATTCTGCGCGAAGAGCGGATCCTGCCAGGTGTCCGGAACAATGTAGAGATCATCCTGCCGGATCGCGCGCGCGCAGAAGGAACTCTCCACCGGAGTTTCGCGCACATTGAGGCCGAGCTTTGCTTTAAACCACTGACGGTCCTGATCGACCAGGCTGATCAGGGTGATGGGTGTTTCGCAGATCGCCGAAGCCAGCTGCACTATTTCGTCGAAACACTCTTCCGGCGGAGTATCAAGCAGACCTGCCGCATGCAATGCCGGCAGGTGGCTCGCTTCTGACTGATAGGTTTCCACGGGACCTCTTCTCGATATGGTGTGTATCGACCCGGGAACGAATTGCGTGAAGGATCCGGCCTACGTGTCTTGACCTGTGGTTTACGGGTAGAGCCGCTCGCGAGCCCAGTGTTCGCCCACGCGCAGGAAGACAACGCGATCGTGCAGCCTGGCGGGCCGTTCCTGCCAGAACTCGATGGTTTTGGGCTCGAGGGTGAAGCCGGTCCAGTAGTCGGGGAGCGGGACTTCGCCGGAGAACTTCGATTCGAAGTGACGGGTGCGCTCTTCAAGGGTTTCACGGCTGTCCAGGAGGCGAGACTGCTGCGATGCCCAAGCGCCGATCTGGCTCATGCGCTGGCGACTATGGAAATACTGCTCGACATCTTCGCGCGGCAGTTCCGTGATGGATCCTTCTACCCGCACCTGTCTTTGCAGGCTCTTCCAGTGAAAACAGAGAGCTGCTTTCGGATTTGCAAGAAGTTCTTCGCCCTTGCGGCTCTCACGGTTGGTATAGAACGCGAAGCCACGATCATCGAGTCGCTTGAGAAGCACGATGCGCACCGAGGGTACGCCGTCCTTGCTTGCGGTTGCCAGCGACATGGCGTTGGGGTCGTTGACTTCGCTTGCCTTGGCTTCTGCCATCCAGGCATGGAAGGAGGCATAAGGATCGAGGGCCCGCTGCTCGGCCGAAGTCGTAGCTGCCTGGCCAGAAAAATCATGATGCGCGAAAGGGTCCATTCCGCGAGTGTATAAGCTCGCGCAAAGGCAGAGGTTCGAAAGCGACGTGAATGTGCCGTGATGAAAGAGCCCGGCGTGCAGCATTGAAGCACTGAACAGGGCAGGCACCTAAGGGAAAACAGCGCTCCTGCATAGTGGCTTCGTGCAGGAGCGCTGAACGATCGGATCAGGGACCGGGGACTGCCGGCGGGATGGCCTTCAGGTATTCATAGATTGCCCGAATGTCGTGGTCGGACATGGACTGGTAACCCGGCCAGGGCATGACCTGGAGCAGGGGTGTGACGTGGTCGTAGTCGATACCGGTACGCAGAATGTTTTTGAACTCGGCATAGGTGTGGCCTGCCGGGAGTCCGTTCTCCGGCGTCAGGTTTCTCGACACGAACGGACCGAAGGATTGCCCGCCGGCCAGATAGTGTGCCGCATTTACCTGTTTCTTTTGTCCGTTAAAGGGATTGCCAGTCGGGAGGTAGGAGGGATTGGTATGGCAATCGTTGCAACCGCCGACTGCGTTGACGAGGTAACTGCCGAGGCCGACGAGGGCATAATCTTTGCCGTGCAGATCGAGAGGAACGGGAGAAATCCTGAAACCTCTTTCGATACGTTGCAGCTCAGTATTTTCATGCTCATCTTCAGCCTGGGCGATGGACCAGCTTGTGCTGACAGCAAGGAGAATGCCTGCCAACGCAAGCACCTTGAGTGCAGAATGTTTCATTTTGCTCCTCCATGGATTGACATACTGCCCATGACAACTGCAGCCGGGCGGTGGAGAGATGGCCTGAGTGGATGCAGCAGAGGTGTGGAAGACGCTGCGTTGAAGTGCGCCGCAAGCGTGCGCTTCTTTCCCGGAGGGTGTCAACACAATTCAGGTGGCAAAGCCGGATGGAGAGAATGCGAGAAGTGACTCGTTCAGGCGTCTGACCAGCTGGAACTGCGTCTTCTTCGTCTGCGTATCACTTCACAGTGTGCCGGACGGACAACCGGCATGGGAGTGTTGCCGATGCTGGGTTTTCTACTCTGGCTGCTGCTGTTCGTTGTGTGCTGGCCGGTCGCTTTGATCGCTCTCGTGCTTTACCCGCTGGTGTGGCTGTTCCTGCTGCCATTCCGCCTGGCGGGTATTGCAGTGGAGGGCGCTTTATCACTGGTGTCCGCGATTATCTTTCTACCTGTGCGATTACTTCGTTCGGTGTAGATCGCGAAGCCGGGAGAGTTGCGAAGGCTGCTGCCGACCGGAGCCGCCTGTCGGTGTGCCTTTCCAGGGACTGCACGACGAATCGACGGAGGTCCGCGGCCTGGGTGCGATCCCACTCGTGACCAATGAATGCAGAGATGGGGGCGTGGAGGAAGGCTGCGGCGAGACGCTGTGACTCTGCAGTGAGTGCTCGGCCTGCCAGCTGGCGATGTTCGATGCAGAACAATCCATCGCGCATGGAATGGAAGAAAGCAGGCTGCCCGTCGAAGGCGCGGCCGCATTGCAGGCAGTGCAGCAGGTCAGGGAGCCAGCCCATCAGTCTGGTCATCCACAAGCCGAAGTAGGTGACGGGCAGCCAGACCCTGCCGGGCCGGGTGGACTCGAGTACGGCGAGGAGAAGGCGGAAGACGGGATCGTTCGGATCGTGATCGGCAAGCGTCTCTTCGAGTACTTCGGCGTAGAAGGCCAGGGCGGAGAGGCGTGCGTAGTCGACTGGCTCACGCATAGGCGAGTGGAGGATCTCGCAGAAATCCAGCCGCACAAGGTCCTGCTTAGGTTTTTCGACGAAGGAGGCACGCACATGCGTCATTGGCTCGAGAGCCCCACCGAATCTACGGCGCGATTTGGCTGAGGATTTCGCGATGCCTTTGATCTTGCCCTGCTCGCGGGTAAACAGCGAGACGATCTGGTCTGCTTCATGGAGCAGCCAGGTGCGCAGGACGACAGCCTCAGCGTGCTGGACGCTCACAGGAGGGTCAGCCTTTTCGCAAAGCAAAACGCGCAGCCAGATAGCTGCGCGTTGCGATGGTAAGGAATCTGGAAGCTATCTGCCAAAGTGCTGAGAGTTCTTGTCGGCGTATTCCGACCACTTCTCCGGCAGGTCATCACCGGCATAGATTGCCGATACGGGGCAGACTGGAACGCAGGCGCCACAGTCAATGCACTCGACCGGATCGATATAGAGCTGAGTGCTGTCAGTAAACCCAGCCTCATCCTTTTTCGGGTGAATGCAGTCGACGGGGCATGCATCGACGCAAGCTGAATCCTTGGTACCAATACAAGGTTCTGCGATTACATAAGCCATGAAACTCTCTCCAGGAAGCGAATCGGGGTGAAGCTAAATTGTAGCAGCAGCGCCGACCGGAAAAGACTAGGCAGTCTTCCCTGTTACAGCAACGGCTGCACGTCTGGCTGCATACTCTGCGGGAGTTGGAATCGGTTCGATGTCGCGTCCTGCGAACATGGCTTCGAAGAAGCCCTGTATCTCGCTGCCGAGCAGGCCGTTGGAAGCGAGGATTTCCTTACTTTCGAGCTTGAAGGGTGATCCATCGAAGGATGTGACCGAGCCACCAGCCTCGCGTACCATCAACACGCCGGCTGCGGTATCCCAGGGATTGAGGTTGAACTCCCAGTAAGCATCGACGCGACCGGCTGCGGTGTAGCAGAGGTCCATGGCGGCCGCACCTGCTCGGCGCACACCGTGCGAACGAAGCGTGAGCTGCTGATAGAAGTGGATGTTCGGATTTGCGTGCCGCTTGTGACTGGGGAAGCCGGTGGCCAGCAATGCTTCCTGCAACAGCTTCACTGGCGAAGTATGGATGCGACTGCCGTTCAGGTATGCCCCCTTACCTTTCTCTGTCATGAAGAGTTCATCATGAATGGGCTGGTAGACGACCCCGGCGATCAGTTCGCCGTCGGCGTCCTGCGGAAGGCCTGGCGGACGATGTTCGAGGCCCATGGAGACGCAGAAGTATGGGAATCCATGTGCAAAATTGGTGGTGCCGTCGAGAGGATCGATATACCAGCGGTACTCGGCATCGAGTTCGCTGCGTGTGCCTTCTTCGCCAAAGATGCCATGGCCGGGGAGTGCGTGACGGAGCCGCTCGCCGATGAGCTTTTCGCTGGCGCGGTCGGCCTCGGTGACCAGGTCGACGTCGCCTTTGTATTCGGCTGTGACACCACGCTCGAAGTAGCCGCGGACAAGAGCGCCGGCTTCAAGGGCGATGAGAGCTGCTTTGGCTGCGAAGCCGTCTTTCAGTTCGGCTGGTATCTGGGCTTTCTGTTCGGTGCCGAGCATGCTCATTTTGCTGCCTCTTCTGAAGCCGGCTTCCGCGGCGGCCGCTTGCGCTTGATGTTCTCGGTGATGGTTTTGATGTGCTGCTTGTAGATGAAGAGGTTTGGCCGCTCGTCGCGTGTCAGCCGGATCATCTTGTCGTCAAAGTATTCAATCCAGCCCTGCACACTTTCGCCATCGCGCAGTTTGACGGTAATCGGCACCTGCTTCTCGCTCAGAAAGCGGAGGTACAGCGATTCCTGACCGGTATCTCCGGGAGGTGGCGCCTTTTTTCCTTTGCGCAGCGACGATGTTGGAGGCATGCAGAAATTGTAGCTTGGAACGAATGCCCTCGCGCTTTGT
This sequence comes from uncultured Ktedonobacteraceae bacterium, assembly GCA_964657395.1. Taxonomy (GTDB): domain Bacteria; phylum Acidobacteriota; class Terriglobia; order Terriglobales; family Acidobacteriaceae. The sequence goes on along the minus strand of CAZZUX010000001.1, from coordinate 169,803 downwards.
GCGGAAGATCCTGGGGATGCGTTTACCAGCCCGGAGCGGGGCTCGGCTGCTTCCCTGTGTAGGGTGAGCAGCAGGCTTTTGCGACTGGAGCAAACTCCATGAACTCGACGCGTGAGCCGTCAGGATCATGAAGATCGAGTTGCAGCTTGCCATCGACACCGAGGATTTTAGGATCTTTGCTGTCGGGTGCTTTCCAGCCGCGCTTCTCGAGGCGCTTCTGCAGGTCTGCGACGCTCACGACACCGGGAGCGATGTGGTTGGCGCTTCCCATTTGTTCACGCGAGGGACTCGTACCCAGGTTCAGCATGTATTCGATCCAGTCGGTGCCATCGGGCACCTGCATCATGACCCAGTCAGGACGTTCCCCCTCTTTTCTCGCACCTTCCCAATAGAGATGGAAGCCGAGGATGTCTTTATAGAAGTGGTCGAGTGCAGCACGGTCCTGCACCACGTACCCGGCATGCATGATGTGAGTGCTGAGGCGCTTTGACGCGTTGGCGGGAGCAGGCAGCGCGTGACGGCTGGCCTGGGTAAATTCCACCTTGTTGCCTTCGGGATCATGCACCAGAAAGGATTGGCTGCCATCGCTCTCTCGCGTGACGGCTGCAGGCACCATGACGCCCTGGCTTCCAAGCAGCTTCCGCAAAGCTTCGGCGTTGCTGGTGAGGAAGGCTACGGAGTCGAGACGGTCGGGTTGGCCTTTTACCGGTGGTGGCAACAACTCCACATACTGCAGGTGATTGGCATAGAAACGCTCACCGGGTTTGGATCCACTTGCAGGCACTTTGTCCCAGCTGAGCAGGGCGCCGTAGAAGAGCTCAGATTTCGCGAGATCATCCGCGTAGAAGGTGACGTGCGAGATGCCGGTGATCGAAGGGCGGGTTGGGATGGACTGGGCCTGCAGGGCTCCGAAGCAGACGAGCGGCAAAGCGAGTAGGAATGTCTTGATCAATGGTTTCCCTTGAATCTGCTGGATGGTTGCTGAATGACCGAAGCCCGGCGAGCGGTGAGTCAATCCGCAGGATAGTATCCCGGACGGTGATGCAGGACACGCTTGTCGGCTGGTTTCGCATCTTTAAGCGTGACTGCAATTGTGCGGAATGCCGAGTCACCTTTTCCCTGCGGAGGATAGTAGCCGATCAGATATTGCGTTCTCAAGTCCTCGGAGACCTGCGCGAAGACTTTCTGCAGCGACTCAGCATCGGCGTAATAGTAGCGGCCACCGGTTTGTTCCGAGAGAGTGATCATGGCGTGCTCCCCTCCGAGGTCGCGTCCTGCGCTTGCTTCGATGGGAACGTCGATGATGCTGTAAACCATGACCTCGCCGCGGACTGCCTGTTCCAGAGCCTGCTGATAGCTGGTGCCCTTCACGGTGTTTCCGCCGTCGGAGATGATGACCAGCACCTTGCGGCCGGTGCGAGGCGCGAGTGCATCCGACGCGAGATAGACGCCATTGTAGAAGGCGGTGGCGTTGCCGCGATGGAAGTCGTTCAGCGCACTCTCGATACGGCGCATGTTGTTGGTGAACGGCACGATTTCGCGGACGCCGTCACTGAACTCCATGACGTCGACACGATCGATGGGACGCACCAGGCCGGCGAGGAAGCTGTGAGCGGCATCGTGTTCCACGGCAAAGTCCTTGTGCACGCTGCCGCTGGTATCGATGGCGAGGACAATGGAGAGCGGTAATGCTGTGTCTCGCTCGAAGAGCGCGATCTTCTGCGGCTGGCCATTTTCCTTGAGGAGGAAGTCTTCTTTCTCAAGGCCGGGGACGGGTGCTCCGTGTTCGTCGTCGACGTTGACGAAGACGTTGACCAGGTGAACATTCACTTTGAAGGTCAGGTTATTGTTGGAGGAATCCTGGGCTGCCAGGCTGCCTGCTGGAGGGCTGAGGCTCAGCAGAAACAAAGCCGCGAATGAGATGAGGGCACGGCTGCACAGCTTCAAGGAAGTGTCTTTCCGGGTCGCAGTTCTTCCGGGAATGGCTCACCGTCCGACCATACTGCGCCATCCACAAAATACTCTTTCTTCCAGATCGGCACTGTCTTTTTCAAGGTGTCGATCGTCCAGCGGCAGGCATCGAATGCCGCGGCGCGATGGGCCGAGCCTACGACGATGAGCACGGAGGTTTCGCCTATATTGAGACGCCCGAGGCGGTGCCGGACCGCTATTTCGCGTACCGAGAATTTTTGTCGTGCTTCTTCCACCAGGCGGTTCATTTCGAGCAGCGCCATGGTTTCGTAGGCGGTGTAATCGAGGTAGAGAGTTCGCCGACCGCGGGTATTGTTGCGGACCACGCCGTCAAAGACGACGAGAGCGCCATCTGCTGCCGCGTGTTCGTCGCTGCGGAGAGACGCGATCACTGCCTGCTGATCGATGACTTCGCGTGTCAGCATCGCCGGTGGTGTCACCAGTTTCGCGGTGGGTTGGCCGTTGCGGTCGTTGAGCCCGCCGGAAACGGGAGGCAGAAGGGCCACTTCGTCACCCTCACTGAGCGAGTGGGAGGCGGTTGCGTATTCCTGGTTTACGGCGATGGCCAGGGTGTTCCACACGCCTGCACTGGCAGAATGTTGATGCAGCGTCGCCATCTGCCGGCATTTGCGCACCAGGTCCGCGACGGTCGCGTCGACCGGCAGTTCCAGGTTATGACTGTCCTGATGGAAAATGTCCTTCAGCAGCCCGAAGAACAGTACGCGCACCTTCATTCTTTCAGGATAGACGACTGGACGAGGGCCTTGGCTACCGGGGGACCAGAACACTTTCCTGCTGCGGTGCAATTTCATCGGAGGGTTGCGGCTGGTTCAAACCGCCGTAGCGCCGCTCGCGCTGCTGGTATGCGGCGATGGCTTCGAGGAGATGCAGGCCGCGGAAGTCCGGCCACAACCGCTCGGTGACAAAGATTTCGGAGTAGGCGATCTGCCACAGAAGGAAGTTTGAGATACGCATTTCGCCGCTGGTGCGGATCACCAGGTCAGGATCCGGCATATGTGCTGTATACAGATGGCGGTGTAGGTCATCTTCGGTGATCTGGTCGAGGGGCTGACCTTTGGCCTGTGCTTCGGCGGCGAGATCGCGGAAGGCGTCGATCAGCTCGGAGCGCGAGCCATAGTTGAGCGCCAGGGTGAGCACGGTGCCGGTATTGTGCCTGGTGGCGTCGGCGGCATACTGCATGGTCTCCTGCACTTCTGCCGGTAGCTGATGGATGCGGCCGATGTATGCCATGCGGACATTGTTGTCCTGCATGCGCTGCAGGTTGCTGACCAGGTAGGCGCGCAGGAGACCCATGAGAAAACTGACTTCTGCCTTTGGACGACGGAGGTTGTTCTCGAGGGAAAAGGCGTAGAGCGTTAACCACGGCAGGTTGATGCGGGAGGCTGTTTCCACGACAAATTGCACTGCTTCAGAACCCTGCTTGTGGCCGAGGAAACGCTTCAGACTTCGCTTGCCGGCCCAGCGTCCATTGCCGTCCATGATGATGGCGACATGCTGGGGCATACGGGCGGCATCGAGCGAGCGGTAGAGGGTCAGCTCGTCCGGAGAGAGCTGGTGAACGCGGCTCGGCTGAATGGATTGCAAAACGGCTGCCTCAGGTTCGACCGTAGCATAAGCCTTTGGCAGCCTGCAATGCACTGCCTAAGTGTGCCGCGTCGATGGAGAGGCGGACATCGGAGATGAGGTCCGGCAGCTCCATCGACACGAAGCAAGTCATCGGCACGAAGCGCGTCTTCTGCTTCGAGCGATAGCTCAGGCGGTGCGGCGTCGACCCATTGCAAGGTCGCGCGTCTGGTTCAGCAGCATGGATCGCTGATAGATATCCATCTGGCCCAGGTATATCGCCACTTCGGCGAGAAAGGGATCGGCGAGAACAGCAGTGGCTTCCTGCTGGCGCCGGCTGCGCGCATCGTGCAGCAGTTCGCAGATGTCGACTTCCAGTGCAGACGCGAGACGCGCCAGCGAGGAGAGTGTCGGCATCGCTTTGCCATTTTCGATTTTCGAGATGTAGGTGCGTGGGACCTGCATGCGGTTGGCGAGCTGCCGCTGACTCAGTGCCTTGATACGGCGGATGTCGCGCACCGTTTTTGCCACCTGCAGACCGGATTGCTGATTAGCGGTTTGTGGAACCGGTTCAGCAACCTGAGGTCGCAGGATCTCAGGCTCGTCCGTCTCCAAGGTCTTGTGGCATCGCCTGCAGAGCGAGTTAGTGGTGCGAAATTGGACCAGACTGCAGTGGTCGCAACGTAGTACCTCGCGTGCCTCGACGGTTGCTAAGGTAGTTGCCATAATGTGTACGGAGGCCAGAGCGGGCTTCCGAGCAGCAGACGTATCTGCCGTGATTCCTCACTACTTTGCTAAACTTCGGTAACATTGTCAAGAGAAAATCCTGACCAGCCGGAAGATATCCGTTAAAACCCGAATCAAGCTTATGTCGCCGGTATTTGCCGCGAACCATGGCGGTAACTGGCAAGTTGAATAAGGGTGTTGGTACAGGATGACTCTCTCGCTATCAGCAAGATGGAGGAACACTGAGTGGAACGCCACTACACGCGTACGGATGCCTGGAACCTGCTGACCGAGTTCACTGCCTCGGCCAGCCTCCGCAAGCATGCTCTGGCTGTGGAGACATGTTTGCGCGCGTATGGGGAGGTTGAGGCGCGGACCCGGCTTGCTGATGCTGCAGACCAGCACACACTCGTTGAGACATATTCGATGACCGGATTGCTGCATGATTTCGATTACGAGTTGCACCCATCTCCTGAAGAACACCCGGCGTTTGGCTGCGCGATTCTCGCGGAGCAGGGATGGGCGGAGGAGATTCGTCATGCCATCATGGCGCACGCTGAGCACACTGGAACTCCGCGCGTCTCGCATCTCGACAAGGTACTGTTCGCCTGCGACGAGCTGGCCGGCTTTTTAACTGCGTGTGCGCTGATCAAGCCGTCGAAGTCCATCCACGATGTGGAGGTGGTGGGAGTGAAGAAGAAGCTGAAGGATAAAGCTTTTGCACGAGGCGTGAGCCGGGAGGATGTGGTGAACGGCGCGGCCGGGCTTGGGGTGGAGCTGGACCAGCATATCGGCTTCTGCCTGGCTGCGATGCAGAAGAATGCGGAAGCTCTTGGGTTGAGTGGCGCAGAATCGCAGGTGTGAAGACGAAGCCTTGCGCGTCCAGCGGCATGTGCTTCCGGGTAATGAAAGGCAGGCGGAACCGAGTTGTTCCGCCTGCCTTCGATGTCTGCAGCCTAGTAGACGATCAGATAGCCGTTTAGAACGACATTGCCGCCATTGTTGTAGACCTTGGGCGTGACATCTGTATAGAACGTCGTCAGCTCATGGAAGTTCCACACTGCCGTATTTGCAATGGCGTAGTGGGGACCGATGGTATTGGTGACCGCGGCTTCGTCAGCCACCTGGGTGGAGATCAGCAGGCTGGCCTGGTCCGTGGCAAAGTTGCCGGCGCCATTTGGATTGATGGGTGTTGCTGAACCATTGACATCCTGAATGACCAGCAAGCGTCCTCGAGGCACCTGGTACGACGTGGTGCACTTCGGCAACGAGCCTGCCTGTGTGCCACAGGTGTAGGTGATGGAAACGGGAGAAAGGAAGCCTGAGAATTGTGCGTTTGCAGCCGGCACACTTACAGCAGCGGCAAGAGACATGAGGGTGAGGATGGTGTTACGCATATGGCCTGACTCCTTGAACATAGGTGAATTTGCACCGTGAGGTGTTGTTGACACGCAGAGGTGAGGAGAAGGCGAATGGGTGTTGGCTCTTGCTTTCTTGCTGTTATATGTACTTGACATTGAACCTAATGGAGAAAATCGTGCAAAGGATATAGAGAAACGAAAAGATTTTACCCTTACGTAACTTTGACTGAGCCTTTGTTCACGCGTTAGTACGCACAAAGAACTTTTTCAACGGAAGCGGTAAATTTTGCTGTCCACGCCTTCAAAGGGGCTGCCGAATTTACACGAAGTGGTTCGCTGGTGGTATGCTGACGAGTTTGCTTGAGCCAAGAGAAAAATGCCCATGACCGATCAGCAGAGCAGCGCTACCGAACTTAACACTACGCTTACTTCGAAGCTTGATACGTCAAGCAGTCGCGCCCGCAGGAACGCTACCGGTCTGCTCGCGCTGCTTGGTTCCCTTCGCCAGCAGGAAGCGACGATCGCGGAGGGCGGCGGCGCCAAGGCAATCGAAAGCCAGCATGCCAAGAAGCGATTGACTGCGCGCGAGCGGCTGAGGCTGCTGCTTGATCCAGATAGCGCGTTCCTGGAGCTTGGGATGTTCGCGGCCTTCGGCATGTATGAAGAGTGGGGCGGCGCTGCGTCAGCCGGGGTGATCACGGGCATCGGCCGAGTCGCTGGCAGACTGGTGATGATCATTGCGAACGATGCCACAGTGAAGGCGGGCGCGTTCTTCCCGATGACAGCCAAGAAAGTCATTCGGGCACAAATGATTGCGCTCGAAAACCACATACCAACGCTGTACCTGGTTGACTCCGCTGGCGTCTTTCTGCCGCTGCAGGAGGATGTATTTCCTGACCAGGACGATTTCGGCCGCATCTTTCGCAACAATGCGGTGATGTCCGCGCAGGGCATTCCGCAGATGACTGCCATCATGGGCATGTGCGTGGCCGGCGGAGCTTACCTGCCGGTAATGACAGACCACATCCTGATGACGGAGGGCAGCGGCCTGTTTCTCGCCGGGCCAGCGCTGGTACAGGCCGCGATCGGACAGAAGTACACGGCGGAAGAACTTGGCGGTGCGACCATGCACGCGGAGATTTCGGGCACGGTGGATTACAAGGAGCCGAATGATCACTTATGCCTGGCGCGATTGCGGTCCCTGGTCGCGAAGATCGGCCATTTTCCGAAAGCGCCGTTTGATCGCAGCGCCTTTGAGCGGACGACGAATGCACCAAAGTATGCGGCTGAAGATTTGTATGCGCTGATCGATCCTGATCCGGCGAAAGCTGCGAGCAACAGCTACGACATTCATGAGGTGATTGCGCGGCTGGTGGACCGGTCCGAGTTCGACGAGTACAAGCCCGGCTATGGTCGGACCGTTGTCTGCGGATACGCGCGCGTTGGCGGTTTTGCGGTGGGCATTGTGGCGAATCAGAAAACGCACCAGCAACAGACTGATTCGCATGGCGACAAGCGCACCGAATTCGGCGGCGTTATTTATGCCGAGAGTGCCGATAAGGCAGCTCGCTTCATCATGGACTGCAACCAGAACCTGGTGCCATTGATTTTTATGCATGATGTGAACGGCTTCATGGTGGGTCGCGACGCCGAGTGGACGGGCATCATCCGCTCCGGCGCCAAGATGGTGACGGCGGTTTCGAATTCAGTGGTGCCGAAGATTACCGTGATCCTGGGCGGATCGTTTGGGGCCGGGCATTATGCGATGTGTGGGAAGGCCTATGATCCCCGCTTCATCTTCGCCTGGCCGACTGCCCGCTATGCCGTGATGAGTGGCGCCTCTGCTGCGTCGACACTGGTTGAAATCAAGATTCGTCAACTCGAGCGGGGCGGCAAGAAGCTGAGCGATGATGAGAAGGAGCAGGTCATCGCCAGCATCAAGGCATCGTACGACGAGCAGACGGACATTCGGTACGCGGCGGCCCGGCTCTGGGTAGATGCAATCATTGACCCGGCGAAGACGCGCGATGTTTTAATCACGGCTCTTGAGTGTGCGGCGCTGAATCCTGAAGTTGCGCGCTACCATCCGGGCATTCTCCAGACTTAGCTCAACATCTGAAAGCATGGGTGACCGAATCTTGAGGTTATTCTGAAGCTATGGCAGCGCAGGCGATAGATCGTAAGCGCGGAGTCTCCAATCGGGGAAAAAGCCGCAGGATTTCGCGCGCGCATTGGTATGACGTATGGCCGCTAGTTGTAGCGATTGCCGCTACGCCGTTCGCGGTGAAAACAGCAGAGATACTGCCCCTAATGGGGATAGCTGGCATGCATCGTCTCTGCCTGTTGCTGCCGTTTGCGCTGCTGGCGCAGCATCTCCTCCATGTCAGCGATCACGTTTCACAGGCGATCATGTATCTTCAATTTCCTTTTTACGGGCTGCTGCTCATCGTGCTGCAGGCGTGGAAAACGCTGGCGGCAGGAGTGATTACGATTGTGTTTCTGCATCTCACCGCAGCAGCAGTGGCGTGGCTGTTGATTTCCGGACTGACATCGTGACCAACGACACAGTGAAGATCGTAGAGTGCCCACGCGATGCCTGGCAGGCGCTCCCCCAACTCATTCCCGCAGAGGTCAAGGCGGACTACTTACGGCTGCTGATCGCCGCGGGGTTCCGACATATCGATGCGGTGTCATTCGTGTCACCGAAAACTGTTCCGCAAATGGCGGATTCCGAGAAGGTGCTGGCGTACGTCCAGGAGGCAGAGCCGCTGCGTGTGAAGGACGAAGTTGAGTTGATCGGCATTGTCGTAAATGCGAAAGGCGCAGAGCGGGCGATCAATGCGGGAGGCGTGAAGTCGCTCGGCTTCCCTTATTCCATTTCGCCGGAGTTCCTCAAACGCAATCAGAATCAGACGCCGGAAGAGACGCTGGATGCGCTTGAAGCGGTCAGCCAGTTGTCCTACCACGCGGGACTGGGTCTGACGGCGTATGTGTCGATGGCTTTCGGCAATCCCTATGGAGAGCCATGGGATGAGGATGAAGTAGTGGCGGCGTGCGACCTGCTGGCGGACTCGGGCGTAGACGTAATTTCATTGGCAGATACGGTAGGCGTGGCGACTCCGCGGCAAGTGGAACATGTCGTGTCAGCGGCGCTTGCTGCTGTTGATTCGGTCGAGGTCGGGGTTCATCTGCATGCGACTTCGCAGGATGCCGCGGCGAAGATCAGGGCAGCTTACACCGCGGGTTGCCGACGGTTTGATTCGGCGCTTGCGGGCCTTGGCGGCTGCCCTTTTGCACAGGACGCGCTGGTTGGGAATATTCCAACGGAGCTGCTGATTGCCACCCTCCATGAACTTGGGGCGAAAACCGCGGAGCTGATGCCGCTTGATGAACTGATCAGCGCGAGTCATAAGATAGCCAGCCGGTATGGTCCGGTGGCCCAATGAACCTATATAGCACTTTGCTTGTTACTGACAACGACGCGATCCGCACTGTTACATTGAACCGGCCAGAACGCCGCAATGCACTCACATCAACGATGATTGCAGAGCTCACCCAGGAGTTCAAGGCGTTCGGTGAAGATCCAACTTCGCTGGTGATGATACTTACCGGCGCCGACGAGGCGTTCTGCTCCGGGCTAGACCTTGAGGAATTGCAGAAGATGGCCGGGCAGACAGAAGCGGCACAGCGAGAAAGCTCTGACGTCATTGCAGCCATGATGCTGGCCTTGTACGAGGTTCCAAAGCCGACGATTGCGGCGGTGAACGGAGCAGCGGTTGCGGGCGGTATGGGACTCGCGACGATCTGCGATTTTACCTATGCTGTCGCGGAAGCGAAGTTTGGTTATCCAGAAGTGAAGATCGGCTTTATTCCGGCAATTGTTTCTGCCTTCCTTCGAAATCAGGTGGGAGAAAAACAGGCACGCGATTTGCTGCTGAGCGGAAGGCTGATCTCGGCTGCAGAAGCAGAGGCGATGGGCCTGATCACAAAGGTAGTTGATGCGGGCGGGCTGATGCAGTCCGTGGAAGAGCTGACGGCATTACTGCTGAAGAATAGTCCGGCTTCGCTGATGGCGACCAAGGCGTTGTTGCGGGAACAGAGTGCGGCGCAACTCAGCAAAGACCTGGCAAGCGCTGCAGAGGCGAACGCGGCCAGTCGCAGGACTCGCGATTTTGCTGAAGGCCTTCATGCCTTCCTTGAGAAGCGTAAACCGAAGTGGACGGGCCGCCAGGTCTAGGCCATGGTTGCGAGGTGGTGTGCGCGCATCTCGGCCACGATGACGGCTGCTGCGGCCCTTGCCTCGTCGGACCTGTCGGGTGAGAAGGAGATGGCGCCCACGCGCGCATGACCTCCGCCGCCATATCGTTCGCAGATGGTGGAAAGATTCAGCATGTCTTCGCCCCGAGCCCTGGTCCAGGGATTGGAGCCGACCGCTACCTTGGTGCGGAAGCTGGACTTGCTGAGTCCGATCGAATAGACCGCTTCCGGATGAAGATAGTAAGGGATGAACTTGTTGTATCCCTCAAGATGTTGATCAGTGATGTCAAAGTAGATGGTTCCATCGATGCACTCACTGCGTTCGCGGATCAGCCCAATTGCGTACTGATGTTTTTCAAGTAGTGGCGGCAACAGCGTTGCGACAAAGGGTTCCCGCAGCACCTCGTCGAGAGACGCTTCGGTCAACAAAGGAATGAGACGCGGGATGAAGGCGGGATCCTGGGTGGACTCAATGATCAGCGTGAGCTTCATCGCGGCCTCGCCCATTTCCACTGCGGATTGCGCACTCTCGTACAACGCACCGTCGACGATGTCGGCCCACTTAATGAGCTCGGCTACCGGTGCGGCGTTGAAGTCGAAGCGGGTGGTGGCGACGTGTGCGAGGAAGCTGGTACATGAAGTATATTGGGCATCGTAGAAGCGGCGATTGGTGTAGCGGCCATCCTTCACTCCTTCTACGAAGTCGCGATGATCCGCCGGGGTGAGGAAAGCGCTGAGGTGATGATCAAACCACCAGGTGATTTTCGGGGATGCTGAGTATTTGAAATCGACGATCGCGTTCTCGTCGCCGGTGAAGTCAGCTTCGTTAAACAGGGAGCCGGCACGGTGCACGAGTCCGTGATAGCTGTAAGCTGCATCCCGGGCGATACACTCTCGATGGAATCGCGCGAACAACGAAGCGGAACAGGCTCCATCAAAGCACTTGTCATGGTAGAAAACACGAACGTCCAAAAGGCTGAGCTCCTCAAATGCATCGCACTGGTCGATTGATTAGGATTGCCGGGAGCGGCTGCGATGTCAAGCAGCAATCCTCCGGATGAGCCGAGTGCGGTTGTATGCGCGGGAGAACGGTCTTACATGGCTTCTGCTGTTTGTATGCAGCCTCGGCGTTGCCGCGCCCTTGTTTTGGCTTGGTCCCTCCTGCGGACACGATTTTGATTTTCACCTGCTCTCATGGATGGAGACTGCGCACGACTGGCACCTCGGCCTGGTTGATCCGCATTGGTTGACGTCCCCGAATTACGGCGCGGGCGAGCCTCGCTTCCTCTTTTATCCACCTGCTTCCTGGATGATCGGCGCTTTGCTGGGCGGCGTCGGGAGCGCGCTGCTTGGGTCGCAAGAGGCCTGGACACTTGCACCTATTCTTTTCACGTTCCTGTGTGTCTTTTCTGCGGGTGTGTGTGTGTTTGTGCTTGCGAGGATGACTGCTTCCCGTGTCGCATCGACGGCTGCTGCATGCCTATTCGTGTTTAATCCTTACCTGCTGTTCGTGGCCTACGAGCGAACGGCGTATGGAGAATTGCTGGCCACGCCGTTGATGGCACTGCTGCTGCTTTGCTCGTTGCGGCCGAGATTGCCGATGTTATCGCTGGCTCTTGTCGTTGCTGCATTGTGGTTAACGAATGCACCAGCTGCCGTGATGGGCTGCTACACGCTGGCTTTGGTCTGCTGTGTTCGACTTTTCGCTGAGCGGCACTGGCTGAATGCCGGCAAGGCGATTTTTGCAGTGGTACTTGGGTTGGCTCTCGCCGGCTGCTACGTGGTTCCAGCGGTGTGGGAACAACGCTGGGTTCAAATCGGCCGGGCTGTCTCAACCGGGATGAGGATCGAGGACAGCTTTCTGTTTCGAAACACCGGACAGGCGTATCACGACCAGGTATTGCACACAGCCTCGGTGATCGTGGTCATCCTTTTTGCGATTGCTGCTGCTTCATGGATGGTGATGCTGGTCCGCAACACAAGCAGGCAGAGGCAGTCGGTAAGGATCTTCGCGGCCCTGCTTGCGGTCATTCTCTTTTTGCAATTTCCCGCAAGCCGCTGGTTGTGGCATGTTGCCCCCCATCTGGAATACCTGCAATTTCCGTGGCGCTGGCTGCTGGTCGCGAGCATTGTGACCGCATGTCTTGTTGCATCCGCGATTTCACAGTTCCAAATTTTTGAAGCACGCTCGAGAAGCTATCTCTACGTTGCGGTGCTCATCATTTCGGGCATCTCCACCTGGGAGAGCGCGCGGAACTTCATTCAGAGTTGCGATGAACAGGATCGAGTTTCCGGGCAGCTGGATGTATTTCACAGCGGGGCAGGTGTCGAAGGTACGGATGAATATACGGCAACGAGTGCGGACAACAGCGCGATCTTTCAGGACCTGCCTGCGGTGCGACTGCTCAGCAATCCGGATGCGGAAGAGCCGAAGGAGAATGCCGGCGACAATCCTGAGTGGGACACAAGCCAGGTAGATCCGGCAGATTCTGAAAAGGGTGAAGTACGCATCAACAGCTGGCAGCCTGAGAAGAGGCAGATCGATGTTGCTGCAGACAGACCCGCGTTCGTGGTTCTTCGATTGATGGATTATCCCGCGTGGGATGTCGTTCTGAATGGCCATAGGGTGGTCGGCCGATTGCAGCGGGAGGACGGCTTGATGGTGGTCGCAGTTCCGGCAGGCTCCTCTCACATCCTGGTGCGATGGAGGACCACGCCGGATGTCGTTCTTGGCCGGGAACTGAGCTGCGGCGCGTTTCTGATCGTTGTGGTCCTGGGACGGCGGAGGCGAACGCGTGAAGCACCATCTCTCACGATGTGAGTGACGGAACGAGTGTTTCGCGAACGGCTGCCCAGGTGAGGCGGATACCATCGCGCAGCGGCGTTTTTGCATTCCATCCGAGTGCATGGATGCGGCTTACATCCAGTAGCTTTCTTGGGGTGCCATCCGGCTTGCTGCTATCGAAGGCCAGGCTGCCCTCGAAGCCGAGTTCTTCTGCTATGGTCTCTGCCAGTTCGCGGATGGTGACATCTTCTCCCGTGCCGATGTTTACCAGCGGGGCATGATCGACTGTTAACAGGCCTTGAAATTTTTCTTGCGGCAGCTGTAGCAGATGCACACAGGCTTCCGCCATGTCCTGGCTGTACAACAACTCACGGCGCGGGGTACCGGTTCCCCACACGTCAACGGTCTTCTGCCCGCTTGATTTTGCTTCTGCTACTTTGCGCATCAGTGCGGGTAGAACGTGCGAGGTTTCGAGATTGAAGTTATCTTCAGGACCGTAGAGATTCGTTGGCATAGCCGCGAGGTATTGGGTGCCGTACTGTCGGTTGTAGGACCAGCACATCTCGATGCCGGCGATCTTTGCGATGGCGTATGGCCTATTTGTAGGCTCCAGTTCGCCGGTCAATAAATATGTTTCCCGGATGGGTTGTGGCGCGAGACGCGGATAAATGCAGCTGGAACCGAGGAAAAGCAGGCGCTTCACGCCGGCCTGGCGGCTTTGTTCGATCACATTGTTCTGGATGAGCAGGTTGTCCCGGATGAAGTCGGCGGGCCAGGTGTTGTTGGCAAGGATGCCGCCTACCTTGGCAGCTGCCAGGATGACGAATTCCGGCTTCTGCTCTGCGAAGAAGGCGGAGACTGCCGCGGTGTCTGCGAGTTCCAGTTCTGCGTGAGTGCGCGTGAGGATGTCTGTCCAGCCCGCAGCAGTCAGGGCGCGGACGATGGCAGAGCCGACCAGCCCGCGGTGTCCCGCAACGTAAATGCGACCCTTCTCCATATCTAACCCGATTGTGCTTACGTGGAATTACGATTCGTGAAACTGGTAGGAGTTAAAGCCGTGCTTTTCCACCAGGGCATCGCGCTTTGCTTCCTGCAGGTCGTGCTCTACCATCTCCGCGACCATCTGCTCGAAGGTAGTCTCCGGCTTCCAGCCTAGCTCGCGGTGAGCCTTGGAAGGGTCGCCTAAAAGTGTCTGCACCTCAGTGGGCCGGAAGTAGCTCGAGTCCACGGAAACGATAACGTTTCCTCTGGCATCAAGCGCCTGCTCGTTCTCGCCTTCGCCTTCCCACCGCAGCTTCATGCCGAGGCATGCTGCGGAGTGGTCAACGAAATCCCGCACGCTGTATTGATGTCCGGTCGCGATGACGTAATCTTTCGGGGTCTCCTGCTGCAGCATCAGGTGCTGCATGGTCACGTAGTCCCGGGCGTGGCCCCAGTCGCGCAGCGCACTGAGATTGCCAAGGTAGAGACGTTCCTGCAGGCCCAGGTAGATGCGGGCGATAGCACGAGTTATTTTTCGAGTGACAAAGGTTTCCCCGCGACGCGGCGATTCGTGGTTGAAGAGGATCCCGTTGCAGCCGTACATGCCATAGGCTTCGCGATAGTTGATGGTGATCCAGTAGGCATAAAGCTTGGCCACGGCGTAGGGAGAACGTGGATAGAACGGCGTGGTCTCGGTCTGCGGAGTTTCCTGCACCAGGCCGTACATCTCGGAAGTAGAAGCCTGGTAGAAGCGAGTGAACGTTTCGAGCTTCAGGACCCGGATAGCTTCCAGGAGCCGCAGTGCTCCGAGGGCGTCGCTGTTGGCGGTGTACTCGGGCTCCTCGAAGGAGACTTTTACGTGGCTCTGCGCGGCGAGATTGTAGATCTCGTCCGGCTGAACTTTCTGGACGATGTGGATCAGTGTTGAGGAATCGGTGAGGTCGCCGTAGTGCAGCACCAGGTTGCGACTTTCGACGTGAGGGTCCTGGTAAAGATGGTCGATGCGCGATGTGTTGAAGGAGGAGGCACGACGCTTGATGCCATGCACCTGGTATCCCTTCTGCAGGAGGAACTCCGCAAGATAGGAACCATCCTGCCCGGTGATGCCAGTGATCAATGCCTTCTTCAGGAACGTACCTCCAGCCGAATATTACGGCTTTGAGCCATCATCATTTGTTCAACATTCACGATAACGCATCCCGGGCACCGCGGGTTCAACGGTGCCGCACGAGGGCTTTCAGTTCTGCTTCGAAGCGTCCGAGCACGCGTTCCTTGCCCAGGTGTTCGACGGCATGCAGTCTTGCGTTGGCGCCCATCTCGCGACGCAGACTTGCTGAATCTACCAGGGTAGACACCGCCTGGATTAACGCAGCCATGTCACCCGGCTCTACGGCGATGCCGCATCCTTCGATGGCAGTAGCAACCTGAGTGCCCCGGGCAGCCGTGGCAATGACGGGGCGTCCGGAGGCGAGCATGCCGGTGAGTTTTGAAGGCATGACCAGATCAGCGGCATCGGCACGCTGAGGGAGCAGATGGACATCCGCTGCATTTAACAGGTCGTTCAGTTCGGCGGATGGCTGGAGCGGCAGCATGGTGACATTCGAGAGGCCGGCAACCGACTGCTCCATCATTGGACGCAGTGCTCCATCCCCGCAAAAGATGAAGTGAACACGACTGTCGGCAGCAAACCATTGTGCAAGGACAGGTAGCATCTCCAATCCCTGTTTCATCCCCATGTTGCCTGAGTACATCAGTACGATTTTGCCCGCGGTCAGACCGAGACGGGTACGAAGATTGCTGACGCGGTTCAATGGATGCACGACAGCGATATCAACCCAGTTCGGGAACAGGATGGCCCGGTCATAGTCGACCTGCTTCTGGCGGAGCTGCGAAATCATTCGTGGGGAGATGGTGGAGACGCGGTCAAATCGTCGCATGATTGCGCTTTCCAGGCGATACACGTACCTGGGCATGGGGCCTTTGTCATGGAGGAAGCCCATGTCGAAGGCGGCATCGATTTCAAAGTCCTGCACATGCAGCCAGCTGACTGCATTGGTGAGATAGGAGGTGACAAGGGTGGAGAAGGTACAGAAGAACGATGGCTCGACAGTCAATGTGACGTCGGGTTGCCAGGCCACCTGTTGCAGCATGATAGGCAGACTGGTCAGCGTGAAGGAAAATAGATGCAGCAGACGGGAGAGGGCGGAAGGCTGATCAGGAACGTACAGGGGACATCGATAGACCTTGATCGGGCCATCTTCAACGCGATACTTCCTGGAGCTATAGTCGGATCGCACCTTCCAGGCCGGATAGTAGGGTGGCGCGGTCACCACGCGTACTTCGTGTCCCTGCTCAGCCAGCCACTCGGCCATCTCTCCCGTATATTTTCCGATGCCTGTCAGTTCCGGCGAGTAGTTGATACCGTGCAGCAGGATACGCAATGCGGACAATCCTTTCGTTCCAATGCGTGGCCAGGCACACGCAACCATTTATCAGGATAGCTGAAGTAAAAGATGGAGACTTCCAGGTGGTTTCATTCTGCAAATGTGTTGAAGTGGCTGCGCATGGCTGTCTGTCTGCGAAGCTCTCCAGCAGGAAAACTGGTCAGGTATGATCGACAAAATGTTGATCGATGTACATGATCTGTTATCCAGCGGCGTCCAAAAGGTCGACGCAGCTCTTGAACGTCTGCTGCCTCCCGCATCGCAAGAGCCAGTTTCCATTCACAAGGCCATGCGCCACAGTGTCTTTGCCGGAGGCAAACGGATCCGACCTGTGTTGTGCATGGAAGCGGCACGCATGATTCGTGGTGGCAGCTACCCGGAAGGGGTTGCGGACCTTGCGGCTGCTATCGAGATGCTGCACACGTACTCCCTCATTCATGATGATCTGCCCGCGCTTGACAATGATGACCTGCGCCGTGGAAATCCTACCTGCCATGTCGTGTTCGGTGAGGCTATTGCCATTCTTGCTGGTGATGCCCTGCAGACCCAGGCGTACGAAGTGATGTCCAGTCTGCCGTGCGAACCGGGAAGGCTGGTGCCGATCATTCACCAGGTCGCACGCGCTACCGGGACTGTCGAGGGCATGATCGGGGGGCAGGTGATGGATATTGAGAGCGAGTCGCACCCACCGACGGCGGAACTTGTGCATGCGATTCATCGTGCAAAGACCGGAGCCTTAATTCGCGTCAGTATTGTGTCGGGAGGTTTACTGGCTGGTGCTGGTCCGGACGATCTGAGACGACTACAGGCATTCGGTCGCGATGCGGGCCTGGCGTTCCAGATCGTGGACGACATCCTGGATGTGACCCAGGAATCAGCACACCTTGGCAAGACTGCGGGCAAGGATATTGCAAGCGTCAAAGCTACGTGGCCTGCGGTGTATGGACTTGCCCAATCGAAGCTGGATGCGCAGCAGTTGATTGATTCGGCGTTCGGTCAGCTTGAGCCTTATGGTGAGGCTGCCGATGGGTTGAAGGCTCTTGCTTCCTACTCGGTCAATCGCACCCACTAGAGGACTATCGAATGCTGCAGCTTAAGGCTGCAGCATTTTACGAATGCGATCACCCTGCTCGGAGATATCCATGACGAAACGTTCGATGCGGCCGAGCACCTGTTCCCCGGTCTGGATGTAGTGAGGAATCTGGTTCCAGATTTCCAAGGTACTTTCCTTGTCTTCGAGCAAGGCAGCAGTGGCGCCCACGGCGGTGAGAGCGATGCCTGCCTTACGTCTTCCGGTGGCTAACAGCACAGCCCCGGTAATAAGTGCACCCGCTGAGACCAGGCGAGGCCAGTTCGGATCGGAAGTCGCCTGCTTGAACGAGTCCGAAATTCCACGTGATGCGGTGGCGGGCAATTGCGCAATTGTCATAAGTTGTGTCTTTCCTCTTCCAGATTGGATGCATGCCAGCGGTGTGGCCTGCCTGTCTAGCAGGCTCGTGTCAGCAAACAGGGTACGCCTGCTTCTTCTTTCTGACTCTTCCTCTTTCGTTCATGGAGCAGGGTCGTCAATCCAGGTCGATGTCGCGCAGCGGTTTGCCGGTGTCGGGAGTTTCTTTGGCCTTGCGTAGCGCTTCGCTGAACTTTTTATCGAAGAGGTCCTGTTTGTTCTTCTCGGCGTCCACGGACTGGCGGAAGATGCTTTCCTTGCGCTCGTTTTGCTCTCGCATGGCGCGGGCGGCTGTCTCAAAGTCCTCGAACATACGTTTACGCGGAGCCGGGCTATGCGACACGACGGCACGCGATGCTGCGTCGACCTTCAGGATCCCGCCGCAATCCGGGCAGGTTACTTCAAAGACCGTGTTTTTCGAACCGGATCCACTCACGCACCTATTGTAGGGGCTTCGATGGTGCAAACGCTAACCTTGCCGGCCAGAACCTAGCTCAACCAGATGCCTTTGTGGCCGGGACAGGAGGAGTCGGCTGCATCCACAAGCAGAGAGGCTATTTCTTCTCCATAGCGAGCCAGGTAGTAGGCACCGCCTACTTTCCGTTCTTGCGGGTGTCGATCCGGGTAGAGCGAGAGTTCGAGCGCCTCGGCGTGGCGGCGGAGGCTCTCATCTCTCTGCAGCTGGAAATTGGCGGCGAGCCGGCGTAGCCGATTCATCTGGTAGCGCATTTTTGAAGCAGACACCTGGGCAGCGCGACCAAGGCTTTCATCCATCTGCTGCATCCACGCTGTGAGTTCGGTGAGTTCGTGGTCGAGTGCATTCCCGGCAGAGGCGAGCTTCTGCTTGCCGGCGACAGGCATAGCTCGTGCGCCCAGACGCTGCGCCAACTCGACTGTCGAGGCTGAGCCATTGCCGATGATCTGCGGCAGAGAGACTTCGTGTCTCGCCAGTACGGTGGCGGCGGCGGGTTCGACCAAGGTAGCGGAGAGTCGCGGCAATATAAGCGTGGTGCGGCCGAGCAGGCGTTCATAGAGGACTTCGGATTGGGCGAAGTAGGCGATCTCTGCCGGGCCGCCCACGTACACGCTGGTCGGCAGGATGGCATCCTGAAAGATCGGCCGCAGTAAGGCGTTGGGGCTGAGCCGTTCTGGTTCAGTGGCGAGGATGGTCAGAAGCTCATCCTCGGAAAAAGTCTGCTGGCCGGCCTTCCATTTGTTATCGATGCGACGCAGCGGCAGACGTGCACCCGAGGCGCGATCGAGCAGGAACAACAGGCTGCTTTGCGGCGAAACCAGGACCTGGGAGTGATAGCCGCGCGCCTTCAATTCATGATCGCGTTCGCTTAATGCGTGCTGCAGCTCCGCGGCCCGCATGATCGCACCGCGCAGGACTGCCTGGCCGAGGCGATGGGCTTCGCGTGAGGCTGCATCGATGACCACGAGCCCCCAGGGGGCGAAGACGTGAGCGATGAGGCCGCCGAAGGATTGGGCCATGGTGCGGCCCGGCGCATACCACTCGCGCAACAGATCAAAAAAGGGAGTGCCGCCCAGGAACTCTGCAGCTTCGTCGAGGGCCTGCTTCATAGCGTCCCCGGGGACGTAGCTACCGACGGGAGAACCCGTGGAGGGATGATTTTTCAGCGTGATCGTACGCAGTTCCCGCCGGCCGGGGAAGGTGACGTGATCGATTTCAGGAAAGTCGTGATCTTCTGTCGCCATCCAGAAGATGGGCACGTGGGGCGATCCCGAGGCAGTGGCGTCCTGCGCAAGACGAACCGCTGTTGCTGCCTTGAGGAGGGTGAGCAGGGGCCCGCCAAAGAGGCCGACCTGCTGACCGGTGACGATGGCTCCGGCGCCCTTGCGAAGGCGTTCCAGGTTATCCAATGCTTTCGGGCCGGGCTTCCATTCGGGCGACTGGGCGAGCAGCATTGCGGCTGCATCTGTACGGTGTCCCGGTTCCAACGGAGAGGGACGCAGCGGAGACCCTCCTCCGAATGGTGCGAATGGATAGAAAGGTGCCAGCGCCTCGCGGCCCTCGACATAATCGAGGAAGAGAGGGCTCTGGTGAGGAAGCATGGATACGGGGTAACACTCTGTTTTCACGGCAGCCTTATTCTCCCATGCTTCGTTTGCGACTGGCGCGTCGGCTGCCTTTGGCTGATGCGGCCGGGACCCCTGGGTCCTGCAGGATCTGCTGCAAGCGCGCTTTGTTGACTGCGGGTAGGGACTGGAGCGCGTTCAGTCCCAGGCTCCGGTAGATCCGCTCCCAAGAGGGATGCGACTGTAAGGCCTGAAGATGCAGGGAGATGGTGTCTACATCGCCACGTGCGAATGGTCCGCTGAAACTATCGACACCACCTTTGTCGAAGAAGTTTTGCACGGTGGCTTCCATGATGGGACGAAGGATCCTGACGGCATCCGGACGGGGGATGCCGGCCGCCTGCGCGAGACTCTGTGCAGCACTCGCCAGGCTGACTAATAAAGGTGACGCCATCACAGCCGAAGCGTGATAAAGCGCCTTGCCTTCAGAAGAAACGGCAAATGGCTGGCCGCCGATTGACTTTACCAGGTGGAACAGCCGGTTCCGTAGCTGCCGGCCAGCTTCGACGGCGAAGGGAACGTTTCTGATGCCGACGATTCTTCGCGTGGGAAAGGTCATGAGCGGGTGAACAGATCCAACCAGCGCTCCTGCCTTCTCTGCAGCTGCCAGGACGGCGACGTTGTGCACACCGCTGGAATGCAGAACTTTGCGCCCTGCCAGGGAGTGGCCGTCAGCACTTAGTCTCTCCACCAGGAGGGCTGCTGCCGAGGCTATTTGTGAGTCTGGCACACACAGCCAGAAGATCTCCGCCTGCAGCCATTTGGGATCGCCTGGACGAGCGAGTGCTGCGCTGCCGGCAACTACGAACGGACGGTTGCCGCCGGCCCGGAGTGCGGCAGCCAGGGAGGTTCCCCATCGGCCCTTTCCGATGACGCAGATACGGCCTTTCAGCATGCCTGTTGCCACCTTGATGATTGTCTGCTTTCTAGATGTGCTTTTCGAAGACGGGCGATTCCGCAGACGTTTGGATTCCGTGGCGCCCCGGGGGATGGTACCGTTTTCAAGGAACCAGGAGAAAAGACACTGCATGCCTCCATCAGACGATAAGATCCGCAAGATAAAAAGCAGGAAGAAGAAGGGCGCAACAAGTGCCAAGGCCAAGCCAGGCAAGCAGGGTTTACGCGAAGTCGCCGGACTCAAAGTGCAGAAGACTTTGCCGGTCCGTTCCGCAGATAACGCGCGAGTGCTTTCTTCGAAGGTGAGCTACACGGGACCGCTCTTTCGCGTGCTGACAGAAGAAGTCACCGAACCGGATGGCAAACAGACGACACGGGACATTATCCGCCACAACGGTTCTGTGGTTGTGCTTGCAGTGGATAGTTCGAAGAGCCGGAAAGATCCGCTGGTCATTATGGAGCAGCAGTATCGTCATGCTGCGGGGCAGTACCTGATCGAACTGCCTGCCGGCAAGCTGGAGCCGGGGGAAGACGCGCTGGAGGGCGCGAAGCGCGAATTGATTGAGGAAACGGGCTATCGGGCAAATCACTGGACAAAGCTGGTCCGTTATTTTGCGAGTCCCGGTTTCCTTGGGGAGTGGATGCAGGTATTCCTTGCAGAGGACCTGACGCGCGGCCAGTCAGAGCCGGAAGACGATGAGAGCATCGACGTTGCCGCCATTCCTTTGTCCAAGATTTTAAAGCTGATCGAAAAGGGAAAGATTCTCGATGGCAAAACGCTGGTGTCGGTGATGCTTTACGACCGCTTGCGCCGCGGTAAGTGACGGAAAGTGCTCATTTTGCCTGAAGTTTGGCGATGCGGCACATCCAATGTATGAAAAAAGACGTTCTTTGTGAAAACCAGTTGACCCTTTCGACTCGTCCTCACTAAAGGAATCATTGCCTGTCGCGCTGGCACAGCATTCGGTTCCTGAGAAAGGTACGGGCCCATGCCGCAATACAAGGGAAAAGTGAAATGGTTCAACAACGCCAAGGGATACGGCTTTATCGGTAGAGAAGACGGTCCTGATGTTTTCGTCCATTACAGCTCCATCCAACTTGACGGGTACAAGAGCCTCAAAGAAGGCGACGAGGTTGAATTTGACATCGTCCAGGGAGACAAAGGTCCCCAGGCCGACCAGGTAGCCAGGACTCAACAGCAAGCAGCCTGAGCCACCGACCGTCGGGATGGTAACTTCCTGATTTCAGGGGCAGCTTCCAGTTCTGGCCACACTGGCTGCCCCTAACGATCTTCCTCCTGCAGACCCTCCGGCAGTGCACGGTATCGTGCGAAGATAATCTTCACGAGGCGCCGTGGAGAATCGTTCCATAGCCCAGCTCCTGGGCGAAACAGCAGATCTGCTTGAGATCGACGGCGGCGACGCCTTTCGAATCCGCTCCTATCGCAGAGCGGCTGAGGCCGTGGAACAAAGCACAGTTCAGCTTGCCACCCTGGTGGATGATCCGAAGCGTTTGCTGGCCATCCCGGGCATAGGGAAAGGCATGGCAGCCAATGTGACCGAGATGGTCGCCCACGGCAGTATGAAGCTGCGGGATGAGCTTCTTACCCGCTACAGACCTTCCATGCTGGAGATGCTGAGATTGCCCGGCATGGGACCCAAGAGCGTCGCTTTGATGTGGGAAGCGCTGGGTGTAAGCAGCATCGACGAGCTTGAGGCCGCGATCGATGCCGGCCGGCTGCTGACGCTGCCGCGCTATGGCGAGAAGCAGATTCAAAAATTGAAAAAAGGGATTGAGGATTACCGCAGGAACAGTGGCCGCTTCCACCTGGACGACGCGGAGATTGCTGCTGAACGCCTGGCACTGTATCTCAAAGGCTTTCCGGGTATCGAGAGTGTGACTCCTGCCGGTTCTCTGCGCCGCGGGCGCGAGACGGTGGGCGACCTCGACATCCTGGTGACCGGGCCTGCCTGCGAGGAAGCTGTCGTGGCTGAAGCTGTGACCTACACGGCTGCTTATCCGCCAATCGCCAACCTGATCGCGAAAGGGGCGAACAAGGTCAGCTTTAATCTCCGCAACGGCCTGCAAGTGGATGTACGCCTGCTACCACGCGACTCGTTCGGCGCTGCCCAGCAATATTTCACCGGGTCGAAGATGCACAACATCAGCATTCGCCAGCGCGCGATCAAGCGGGGCTACACACTGAGTGAATACTCACTGGCGCGGATCGACGATGGCACGCAGGTAGCGGGCGCGTCAGAAGAAGACATTTACCGGGCGCTCGGGCTTGACTGGATCGCGCCGGAGCTGCGGGAGAATTCAGGCGAGATTGAAGCCGCTGCTGAACACCGGCTGCCCAAGCTGATCGAATTGAGCGATGTTCGAGGCGATGTGCATATGCACACCGATGCAACGGACGGCAAGAACACGATTCGGGAAATGGCCGAGGCTGCCATCTCTCACGGTTACGACTACATGGCTATTACGGATCACTCAAAGAATCTTGCCATGGCGTCTGGTCTGGATGATGAGCGGGCTTTGAAGCACATGCAGCGGATACGCGAGGTGGAGGCGGAGTTAGACGGCCGCATCCGCATCTTTCCGGGAATTGAAGTGGATATCCTGGCTGACGGTCAGCTCGATCTGTCCAATGAAGTGCTCGCGCAACTGGACGTGGTGATCGCCAGTGTTCACTCGCTCTTCAGCCAATCCAGGGAGCAGATGACGGAGCGGATTCTGCGGGCAATCGAGAATCCGTATATGCGGATCCTCGGTCATCCGACGGGTCGGCTGCTGCTGCGTCGCGAGGGCTATGACATTGACCTTGCTGCCATCTGCAAGCGAGCGGCGGAGCTTGGAGTGGCGATGGAGCATAACGCCTATCCGGACCGGCTTGATTTATGCGACCGGGATTTGCGGCTGGCGCGCGAACTCGGTTGCAGGATTGTCATCAACACGGACTCGCACCATATTACCCATCTTGAGAAGATGCGTTATGGAATCCGCCAGTTACGGCGTGCATGGCTTACACCGGATGATGTTCTGAATACTCGCAGCGCGGATGACTTTCTCGCCGCTCTCCGGCAGCGCTCTAAGATGCAACTTTGAATTTAGTGTTGCACTCGCATCCGGGATAGCTTACTTTGTAACTACTTCCTACAAAGGGTGATGGACATGAGTTGCGCCGCAGAGTACAGACGCTCACGCTCCACCCCATTTCTTCCTTGTTGAAGAAATTCTTCGTATCCCGCATTACGACTTCCCTGTCCGAAGCCCGATGATCATCCCGTCCCTGGCCTAATTACAAAGCCAGCGAGACCTACTGTGGTTTTTGAACGCATTTCGGAGGCATACGCATGTCCAAAATTGCAGCTCGAGTAGAAGTGTATCTATTTCTAGTCGCTATCCTGTTGCTGGCGCCTCTAACGGCGATGGCCCAGACTTTTCGCGGTGGCATCAACGGAACCGTGACCGATCCCAGCGGTGCGATCGTAGCCGGCGCTACCGTTGAAGCGACGAACACGGCCACCAGTGTGGTTCTGAAGACCGTCACCTCCAGCGGAGGTGAGTTTACATTTCAGGAGATTCCGCTCGGCACCTATACCGTCACTGTCAGCACGCCCAGCTTCAAACCGGAGAAGGTGGATGCGGTTCCGGTGACGGCGGGAACTATCTATACCCTTCCAGTCAAATTGAGCCTTGCTTCTGCTGGTGAAACAGTGGAGGTTTCTGCGAGTGCTCTTAGTCTGGACACGACTTCGACTACGCAGACGACTGTTGTTGGCGGCGCACCACTCCAGGACACCCCGCTGAATGGACGCGACTTTACCCAACTTGTCAGCCTGGCGCCGGGTTTTGCTAATGGCGGCGCCGGCGGCTACGGTTCCTTGAACGGTACGCGTGCCAACCAGATTAACTGGCAGATAGACGGCATTGATAACAACGACTTGTGGCATAACATTCCAGCAGTCAACCAGGGCGGCGTTTCTGGTATTGCGGGGATCGTGCTGCCGATCGATGCGATCCAGGACTTCTCAACGCAGAGCCAGGCATCGCCCGAATCAGGACGGAATCCTGGAGGCAGTGTCAACCTTTCCTTGAAATCCGGAACCAATGGCTTGCATGGGAGCGCGTACTACTACAACCGGAACGAGTTTTTTGGTGCTACCAGTCCCTTCACTGCGCCTGTCAAGCAGGAAGTCCGCAACTATAACTACGGCTTCTCTGCGGGTGGTCCTATCGTCAAGGACAAGCTTTTCTGGTTTGTGACTTATGAACACCAACGCTTTGTAATCGGCGTTCCGGCTCAATCGACACAGCCTTCGGCAGCGTGGCAGGCCGCAGCGAAAGCTGATCTTGCCGCGTTTAATGTGCCGGTCAACCCAGTCTCAGCAAATCTGCTGGCAGCCCTGTGGCCGTCCAAGGTAACTGGCAACCTCGCTGGCGATGTAGGTGGCGCGCCAACACAGTTCAACTATGTCAGCAACGATCCTGAATATGGCTACAGCTATAACGGATTGGCGAAGGTCGACTACAACATCAATGAGAAGAATCAGCTAACGGCTCATTGGTTTGTTGGACAGGGCAACCAGGTTGCGCCTGTAGGCTCACATTTGAAGGACTATTACGAAGTAGCGCCAATCCATGTACAAAATTACGCGATTGTGTATAACCACGTTTTCTCTAATTCGATCACAAACCAGTTACTGGCCGGCGTGAACTACTTCAACCAGGTCTTCAATGACTTCAACACTGGCTTCGACGCGGCCTCTCTTGGATTAGTTGACGGTTCCACATTAAAAGGAGCACCTAACATCAAGATCAGCGGTTTTGATCCAACAGGTGAGACGCCTCCCGAGGGGCGCAACGATATCACTGGTCACTTGACCGAAGATCTTTCCTGGACGATCGGTCGTCATCAATTTAAGTTTGGCGGCGAGCTTCGGAAAGCTCAGCTGGATGAGTTCTACC
Source organism: uncultured Ktedonobacteraceae bacterium (assembly GCA_964657395.1). Taxonomy (GTDB): domain Bacteria; phylum Acidobacteriota; class Terriglobia; order Terriglobales; family Acidobacteriaceae. The sequence continues at coordinate 144,279 of CAZZUX010000001.1, read as the reverse complement.
ATCGCCATGCTCTTGGTAGTTTCACCTTCGACGGTACCCAGGGACCCGGCCTCAAGGATGCAAGTGGTGCGGCTATTCCATGGAATGCGGGAGCGACAAGTACGGACAAACTCGTTGGCGCGCTTGCTGATTTTCTAGCAGGCAATGTGAAAACATCTTCGATTGCCCTTGGCAACCCTGATCGCCAGGTCTTCGTGAACACTCTGGCCTTCTTTGGACAGGATGCATGGCAGCTAAGTCCTAAATTGAGTGTTAATTACGGGCTGCGCTGGGACTATGAAGGTCCGCTGCATAACTCGTATAAGAACCTTTCCGTATTCAGACCTGCGCTTGGTGGCGTGGCATTCCAGGGCAACCAGATCAGCAATCTGTATGATCCGGTCTACACCAACTTCAGCCCGCGGGTAGGGTTCTCCTACCAGCTATCTCCGAAGACTGTCATCCGCGCCGGCGCTGGCCTCTATTACGATACGCCGAACCTCAATCCTTTCCTGGATAACCGTCCAGGCAATGGTGCGCCAAACGGTGTTGAAGGCAATCCAGGTGGACCGGACCAGGTCTCTACCTCAACAGCCAATGCCTACACCTTTGTGAGTGGAGTGGACCCGTTTCCTCCGGGTGCGGGATCGAACAGTATCTTCTCCATTGCAAAGAACTTCGTTCCTTCCCACAACATGAATTACAACCTGCAGATTGAGCAGAGTCTGTCGAGCAAAGTGGTCGCACAGCTTGGTTATGTTGGCAGCCAAGGCCGTCACCTGCTCGCGATCCGCGATATTAACCAGGCGGCTCCGGCCAACTACACAGATGACCCAGCAGGTACACCGAACGGCCTGACTGCGTCACAGAAGCAACAAAATTCCCGTCCCTACAACACCCTGTTTCCGGGCTTCACATTCATCAACGAGATCCAGAGTATCGGCACCTCGAACTACAACTCGCTTCAAGCTACAATCCGTGCCTCTAACCTGCATGGTGTGACAATGCAGGGCGCCTATACGTGGTCACACAGCATGGACGAAGTCACGGCCTATCGTGGTGCGCTGCCGCAGGACAACTTTAACTTCAAGGGCGACTACGGTCCGAGCGACTTTGACACTCGGAACACTTTCATCGGCCTGGTGTCCTACGCGGTGCCCGGCTCGCAGAAGTTTCATCTACTCAGCAAAGGCTGGGCGGTCAACAGCCTGCTGACTTTCCATGGTGGTCTCCCGTTCTCAGTGCTGAGTTCGGGAGATAATTCCGGCACGGATGAAGGCACACAGCGTGCCGACGTCGTTGCTGGGGTAAGCGCATACGCGGGTGCGAAGCAGGCAAAGGTTGGCGGTCAGTGGCTGAACCCGGCTGCTTTTGCCGATCCTGCAGCGGGCACCTTCGGTAACTCTTCACGGAACGCCTACGTGGCTCCCGGCTATGCGGATGTTGATCTCTCCATCTTCAAGAACACACCCATTACGGAGAGAGTCTCCACACAGTTCCGCGTAGAGATGTATAACGTCACCAACCGCACTAACTTTGCTCCTCCTCTCAGTGCCAGCGGGGGCGTAAACCCGAACCAAGCGCTGGATACTGCATTAACTCTGTCAGATACTATCGGGGACTTTAACGGGGCTCCTGGTATCGGCGCGGGCGAACCCTTCAACACGCAACTGGCGCTGAAGATTATCTTCTAGCTATTTGCCTGCTTTACTCCTTCTGTGGATTGCGGCACTTACTTCTTTGGAGTAAGTGCCGTTGTCCTTAGCTGTACAGACTGAGACCGACCGCCATTGTGCCGGTCTCCAGCACGAAAGGATGTTCCCGTGTCTTTATCACGACGTCAATTTATTACCCGGGTAGGCCAGGTGGGGGGCTACTCTGCTGCATTCACCATGATGCAGTCTCTTGGCCTGATGCCCATAGCAGAGTCTGCTGCAGAGGCGGTCCGACCGTCTGACGGCAAGGGTACGAAAATTGTCGTACTTGGAGGTGGTATCGCCGGCCTGGTCGCTGCTTATGAAATGCGGAAGCTAGGTTATGAGTGTACGGTGCTCGAGGCCCGAGCGCGTGTGGGTGGCCGCAACTGGACGATCCGCCGAGGTACGGAAGTGAACTTTACCGATGGCACGAAACAAAACTGTCAATTCGACGAGGGCCACTACTTCAACGCCGGTCCTGCCCGTCTCCCTTCCATCCACAAGAATATGCTTGAATACTGCCGAGAGTTGCAGGTGCCACTCGAAGTGGAAGTAAATACCTCTCGCAGCGCACTCATGCAGGCAAATGGTTTGAACGGCGGAAAAGCCGTGGAACAGCGTGCGATGATCAACGACACTCGAGGCCATGTATCCGAGTTACTGGCTAAATGCGTGAGCAAGGGCCAGCTTGACGAGGAAATTACTACAGGCGACCGCGAGCAGATGTTGAGCTTCCTCAAGAAATACGGCGATCTTAAAGACGATTACACATTCAAAGGCAGCGAGCGGTCCGGATACAAGGTTTATCCGGGTGCCGGTGCGCAGGCTGGTGTGGCGCACGATCCTCTGCCCATGGAGGAGTTGCTGAGTGCTGACCTGTGGGACGGCATGCTCGCAGAAGACATCATAGACTGGCAGGCTACGATGTTCCAGCCTGTAGGCGGCATGGACCAGATACCGATGGCCTTCGGCAGGAGCCTGGGCAACATCGTTCGACATGATGCCGATGTACAGGAAATCGATCAGACAGCTTCGGGTGTCACCATAAGCTATCGCAATACAAAGTCAGGCAAGATAGAAAAACTAGAAGCTTCCTACTGCATCTGTGCCATGCCGCTGACGGTGTTAGCTAAAACGAAGAATAATTTCTCGCCTGAAGTTAAGCAGGCCATTGCTGCGAGCACTTACGATTCCGGCTACAAGGTTGCATGGGAGGCGCCTCGTTTCTGGGAGACAGATTACAACGTCTTCGGCGGGCTGTCGTATCTCAAGCAGGATATCCAGGTGGTCTGGTATCCCAGCTGGGGCATGTTCTCTCCACGCGGCGTGCTGGTTTCCGGCTACGGCATTGAGAATGGCGCGTCTTTTGGAGCGTTGCCCAACATGCAGGCGAAGCTCGACGCTTCGCGGAAGGCGGTGGAACTTCTCCACCCGGGCTGCGGCTCGAAGTTGACCAACCCGGTCTATGTCAACTGGGGAGAGATACCTTATAACCTCGGCTCCTGGATATCGGGATTTGGAAGAAAAGAGCAGACCAGCTACCAGGCGCTATTGAAGCCGGATGGCCGTATCTATTTTGCCGGCGACCATACCTCTCATATTGTGGGCTGGCAGGAAGGTGCCGCCCTGTCAGCCAAACGTGCTATCAACATGATCGGTGAAACCATGAGCCAGGGAGCCAAGAATGCAGCTTAGTAAGTCGTCTGCTTTGAGGATTGCATTCTCGATAGCTGTTGGAGGCATCCTGTCACTTTCAGCATCGAGCCTGGCGCAGGTAAAGCGTCTGCCTTTGCCAGACGGCTCGACGTTTCCGATTTCAGAGGGCGTGTGGGTTGGCAATACTCTTTATCTAAGTGGCCAAATGGGTCTTGAGAAGGGTCAGCCTGCGGGCGACACCAAGACGCAGTCGATCACAGCGATCAAGAATATTCAGAAGGCTCTGGCTGCCCAAAAGCTGACGTTAGGCGATGTCGTGATGATGCACGTGTATCTCGCGGCAGATCCTAAAGACAACAAGCTGGACTTTGCCGGCTTCATGGCGGCCTACACCCAGTTCTTTGGGACAGCCGAACAACCGAACAAGCCCGCCCGGAGCGCCATGCAGGTGGCTGCCCTGGTTGTACCAGCGGGGCTTGTAGAGATAGAAGTAATTGCTGTCAGGCCGTAGTCCTGTTTAATGCATCCAGTCATCGAAGAGGCCTTCACGGATCGCCTGTGCAAGGCCTTCGATGTCTCCGCCCAGGACACGGTCTTCACGCAGTGGGGCAACGGTCTGCCTGATCTGCAAGCGGGCTTCTTCGATCCGTAATGCGGCTTTTAAAGGCTGACGGTATTCCAAACCCTGGGCAGCCGTCATCAGTTCGATCGCCAGCACACACTCTGCATTTGCCACTACCTGCTTCAGCTTCAACGCTCCTGTCATACCCATTGAGACATGATCTTCCTTCCCGCCCGAGGTCGGCACGCTGTCAATGCTTGAGGGATGTGCGAGCACTTTCGCTTCGCTCAGCAACGCAGCGGCTGTGACGTGCGCGATCATGAACCCGGAGGAAAGGCCAGGCGAGTCAGACAGGAAAGGGGGCAGACCCTCATTGATATCGGGATTGATGAGGCGGTCGATGCGACGTTCACTGATGCTCATCAGGTCAGTCAGGGCAATGGCTGCGTAATCAAGTGCGAGGGCGATTGGCGCGCCATGGAAATTGCCTCCTGACAGAATGTCTCCGCCACTGCTTTCCTTCGCGAAGATGAGGGGATTGTCGGTGGCTGAGCCGCTCTCGATAATCACTACCTGTTCCACGTGCGCAAGGGCGCCCCGGACCGCGCCATGCACCTGCGGCATGCAGCGGAGGCAGTAGGCATCCTGCACGCGAGGATCATTGGTGCGATGCGATTCTCGGATTTCGCTTTCCGCAAGAAGACTTAGGAGGTGCCGTGCCGAGTCGATCTGTCCACTATGAGGTCGCACCTGGTGAATTCTTGAGTCAAATGCCGCAGGCGTACCACGCAGTGCTTCGAGCGACATGGCTCCTGCGAGATCGGCGAGCCTGGTCACTCGCCAGGCTCCTGCCAGCGCAAGTGCTCCAACGGCGCTCATCGCCTGCGTACCATTCAGCAGGGCGAGGCCTTCTTTCGCTTCCAATCGCAGTGGTGAAATACCTGCGAGTTTGAGAGCTTCTGCCGACAGCATACGTTGCCCGCGATAAAAAACTTCTCCTTCGCCGATAAGGCCGAGCGCAAGATGCGCAAGTGGAGCGAGATCGCCGCTCGCGCCGACGGAACCCCGGCTTGGAATGACAGGATAGATGTCATCGTTCAACAGGCGAACGATCGTTTCAATGACGATCGGCCGCACGCCGCTGTGTCCTTTCGCCAGAACATTGGCTCGCAGCAACAGCATCGCGCGCGTCTCTGCCCGCGACAGCGGCTCACCCACACCACAGCAATGGCTGCGCACCAGGTTGAGCTGCAACGTGGCTAACTCATTGAGGGGTATCTGGACGTCAGACAACTTGCCGAAACCCGTATTGATGCCGTAGGCCACGGCACCCTGTTCCAACACTGACGCAATCACAGTGCGAGCGCGTTCAATACCTGCGTAAGCACCTGGCGCTATGGCAACTACTTCATCATGCAGGGCGACCTGGATGATCTGGTCAAGCGCGAGCATCTCGCCGCTCAGGAGAACTGTTCTTTCGGAAGCTGGCATACGCATCACATCTTACCCGTGTGTGATCTGCGCTTGCCGCGTGATTCCTATAGACGTTGTTCTCGGAGCTGTCTTTGTCTTTGATGAAGCACGAATAAAACGGTAGCGACCACGGGAAGCAAGGCAAATATCCAGATCTGCAAGAACATGCGTGAACCTGGCTGTACAACAATTTCGGAGTCACATGCCGCATGGCGCGAAGCTTTCGCAACTTCGAGATGCACGTGCCACTTACCTGTGGTGGGCAGGATAACTTCTGCTGCCTGGAGCAGTTTGTTGGTGGCTGCCTTGTGGTTGGTCGAAACGGAGATTGCTCTTCCATTCGTGCTGTCGAGGTTGAGCAATATCGAGGCACTCGGAAGAATCTCACCGGTGGCTGCGTCCTGTACCATCACGCTGAAGTCAACGGGGCCGGGAGTTAACGGTTCGGGTGCCGTGAACAGAGTCACAATGAATGGACCTGTGTTCCTGCTGAAGCGAAGACGACCACCGTCGGCATGTGCGAGATGCAAAAGCGCGCCTGTCACCAGCGCGTAGATCCATATAGAACGCAACGGCTTGCTCATCCCTGCATCATCATCCCGCGCATCTGCATGGGCTGCAGCAATATCCAGAAGCCGAACACGTACAGTGCTGTCACTCCTGCCAACCATGGTGACAGCATCTTCAGTGCTCTTGCTGAACTCGGCTGGTATTGCGTGGCAACGCGCCAGGCTGTGTAGAGACTCAGCAGCAGCCCTGCATCCAGAAAAAACAACTGCAAAGCCAGCATGGATGCTTGTGACGCGGCTGCACCGCCGACCTGCAGCCAATCTGCATTCGCGGCAGTGTGGATGCCGAACGTGGCCGCGCTATCTGCAATGAATTGGTGGAACAGCGGTACCGCGCTTTGCCAGGTCGTCAAGAAGTGGAAGAGCAGATGAGCTGTCCACATACCAAGGCTTAGCGGCATCAAGGTCAGGACAAAACGGCAGAAGACCTGTCGCTGAGACCATTCACTTTTCGCGTCCGGGTGCAGTTGGCTCCGCATGGCAATGATGGCGAGCCAGACTGTGGCCGCGAAGGCAAGGATGAGGAGGATCGTTCCGCTCACGCTGGCAACTGCTTGCCATGATGGCGCGACATACTTCGCGATCCTCGTGATTAAGGATGAACCTGGTTCGATCATGGCAGCAGCATTCAGAAATGCGGCAAGAGTGATAGTGAGTATCATCATGGCCAGATCGGTGCGCAGGGATAAACGGCGAATGGATGATCGCACGGGATCGCGGCTCACTTCCCGCATCGGTGACATCGCATAGATGGCAACGTTGTCGTGGGGGCAGGCCTTCACGCAATCCATGCAGAGAGTGCAATCAAGATTGCCTACCTTTTGCGGGAGGAACAAATCCAGCTCACAGCCACGTTGCTTCTCGTTTCCTCGAATGCAGTCCCTGGTCTCGCAAGAGGCACATACACCCTGACTTCGGACGGTCAGTTCTGCGGGAGAAAACAGGGAGCTTACAAAATTGAATTGACCGATGGGACACACATATTTGCAGAAGCTGGCACCGCGGAAAAAAGTGTCGACCAGAAACGCCGCGGCGAAGTATCCAATCAGCAGCCATGCGGTCCGCAGTGGTGCGTCCCAGAGAGCGAACTGTTCGTAGCTCCAGAAGAAAAGAACAACAAGGCCCAGCGCTAACCACTTGTTTCGCAGCCAGAGAGGCCACGCATGGGTTGCCAGTCCCAGACGGTGTCCGAGCTCCCGCGGCAGCATGAAAGGGCAGGCCATGCAGAAGAGGTTGCCGAAAAGAATGAGCGCCACTACTCCGAAGACGCGGGCATAATTCCACGGAACGACACCGGCGAGATTCATCGATCCCATAGGGTGGCCCAAGAAACCGTGAGCAATCACCATCGCCGAGATGAGAAGGGTGACAGCCTGCAGCGACATGCGTCCATAACGTGAGCGCAGCAGGCCACCTATCCAGGGGACGCGTAACAGGTCGAAACGCTTGCGCGCAGCGGGCAGCGGTTGTAGGACGTGCAATGCCGGCAGGCGCTTATCGGACTTTCGCGGTGCCAGCAGCATGACGGTGATTGCGATAGCCGGTACCAGGAAGACGATCGATCCGATGACCCACATAAAGGCGCCTGCTGCAATCTGGTCGTTCATCGGAGTGAGCCCCGAGATACGTGGCATGGCTGCGTAGGTCGGATAGAAGAGTTTGCCGGAGAACGCAAGCGATGCAGAGAGGGCGGTGTTTACGAGGTCTGCCGACACAAGATAGAACAGCACCATCCAGCGCGACGTTCGGGGACGACTTGGCCAGGGCTGCACCACGTTCCACCAAAAGGCCAGGGAGGTGAGGAAAAAACAGGCATGCTCTACTTCGTGCCAGTGCTGTGATCGCAGCGTCAATTCGTAGGCCACAGGAATGTGCCAGCCGATGTAGGCGACATTCATCGCCAACCAGCCAAACACAGGCGCGGTGAGCAATCTTTGCAGATAATGCAGCCAGCCCATACTGAAGAAGGGACCAAGGCCATCGCGTACCAGGGGCCGCGGCAACCCACGCAACAGCGGTACTACTGGATAGCCCATGAGCAATAAGGGCGGCGCCACAGACATCAGCATGAAGTGCTGCACCATGTGGGCGGTGAGGAGGAAACCTCCCATAGTGTCGAGAGGCGAAGCGAGGGCGAGCCAGAGGGAGACGAGGCCACCGAGGAACAGGGCTGCGCGCCAATCCGGAAACTGCTCGGGCCTAGTGGCGCGCAACAGGCAAAAGCCGCGAAGGTAGATGACAGCGCTCAGCAGAAGCAGCGCAGAAATCCATGGCAGCAGTGCCCAGGAACGGACGACAGCGTCGCCCACATCTAGCATCAGCTACTGGCCCTTGGGAGTCGGAACGGCGACGGGCCGGTCGCTGTTCATTGCGGGGCTACGCTCCTGCTGTATGGTTGGCTGCGCGTCGTTGACCTGGACCAGCGGCCGCGTGGCGTCTTCTGCCGGACGCTCATTATCCGGGTGCAGCGTTTCAAGAAATGCAACCAGCGCTGTGACTTGCGGTGGAGACAGATTCTTTCCGTACGCCGGCATGTTGCCGCCACCCTGCAGTACCTGGCGGATGAGTTGGTCTTCGGTGAGCCGGTTCGCGACGCCATCGAGAGCAGGTCCGCGCTCACCACCGACTCCGCCGAGCATGTGACAGTTGCGACATTGCTTGTCCTGAAGAACGTTGGCGCCCTGCAACTCGAGTGGTGTGCGGCCGTGGATGTATTTGACCGGTACCGCGTAGCCGCTCCATGCTTCCATCTTCGGACTCCATGGCTCATAGGTGCCGAGATGGGTCAAGGTGGCGAAGGCAACGGCCAGGATCACGACAGAGAGGACCGCGACGGGGCGGCGATACCAGCTCTTCTCTCCGACGCCAGCAATGAATGGGAGAACCAGCATGAAGCCGATGCCGATGACGGGCGCGATCAGGATTGCCGGCGTCTCCATCCAGTTCGGGAGGAAGGACAGAATTGAGTAGATCCAGAGGAAGAAGTAATCGGGCTTGGGAACGGTCTGGATGATCGTCGGGTCGGGCTGACCGCCTGGACCAAAGGGTCCGAAAATAGCTGCGCACATGGCGACCGCGAGGAGCAGACCTGCGGAAAAGACCAGGTCTTTCCAGATGGCATAGGGGAAGAAAGCTATGCCGTCCTTGTGTGTGAGCTCGTGGTACTCCTGAATGTAGGTGTCGCGGGTGACGATGCGGCCGGGTGTGGGCCATTCATTGATGCCCAGCTTCAAGACCAGCCAGGTATGCAGGCCGGCGAAGGCCAGCATGGCGGATGGAATGACGAAGACATGCAGTGTGAAGAAGCGGGACAAAGTGGCGCCGGCGATGATGGGTCCGCCCAGCAGCAGACTGACGACGTAACGGCCAACGACCGGGATGCGACCGGAGATGGAAGCGCCGATGCCGAGGCCCCAGTAGGCATCCTGATCAAACCGCAACACCTGGCCGGTGAAAGCCATGCCGAGTGTCATGAGCAGCAGGAAGACGCCAAGGATCCAGGTCAGCTCGCGAGGAAATTTGTACGCGCCAAAGAGGAAGACCTGTGCCATGTGAATGACAACAACAGCGACCATGAAGTTGGAGCCCCAGCCATGCATGGCTCGCAGAAACCAGCCGAGGGGCAGGTCATGATTGAGGACCTGGAGGCTGTTCCATGCCTGTCCAGCCTCTGGTACATAGACGATCGCGAGCAGGATGCCGGTGACAATCTGCAGCAAGAGCAGAACGAAGCTGGCGCTTCCGAATACGTACCACCAGCTCGCCGTATTGCGCGGAACCGGATGTTCGATCTCTTGCCGGATTGGTCCTTCGAGCTGAACTCGCCGCTCTAGCCAATCGTAGGTGTGTTTGTACCAGGACATGGAGTAATTCCTTTAACGAGCTTCGCTTGCTGGTTTGCCAATGTCGGCATCTGGCCTGCGTGGATCATCAGGTTGCCATTGCTGACGCGCGTCGGATAGGTGAACAATCCACGCTCTGGTGGACCGGCTGCGCGATCGCCATTCGCGTAGTAGACCCCGCCGTGGCAGGGGCACATAAACAATTGTGACTGAGGGAACCAGCGAACGGGACAATTGAGATGCGCGCAATTCACGGCAAACACTGTGAACTGGTTCCCTTTTTCACGCCGCACATAACACGCCACGTTGCCGGTCTCGCCATCCCATTCCTGAGTGAAGGGGTTGCGAAAGTTGACGAGCCTGGTGTCGCCTTCATCGAAGGCTTCTACGTTGCCGAGCGAGACCCAGGAGAGATAACCTTCTTTGCCGCGGATCGGAAAGAAGACGTAACGAATGATCGGCGTGGCGATCGCTACAGCCACCAGGGCGTTCAGTGCGATGCCGATTTTCATGAGCATGGAACGGCGGGACAGATCCCTGGGATCGGCTGGCGCGGGCGCATACACGTGGGTGGGAGTATCACCGGTTTGAGCATCCATGCTCGCAGCTCCACGGTCGGAAATCTTCTCTGTCGCCGGATCCATTATTTTCCTCCTTTGGAGTGTGTTGGCAGTGGCTCGTGTGAAGGACTCTGGTTGGTTGGCAGTGGATCATTCGCGGAAGGCAGGCGCGACGGGTAGGGCTGGCCGGGGAGCGCCGGGGTCTGCGCCTGGAGCCATGCGACGACGTCCGTGACTTCTGCATCGGTAAGCGAATGACCCGGCTGATCGCCTTTCCAGTCGGGCATGCCGTATTCCGGACGGCCGATGATGGTGATGGTGCGCAGACTCTGCGCGTCCATGAGTCCGAGGTACGATCCGTTGAGAATCGAGCCCTTCTGATTCCCTGTTCCCGGCGCGCCATGGCATCGCGCGCATGCAGCCTGGTAGACCTGCTCACCGTGGGAAACATTGCCTTTTCCGGTTGATGCGTATGCGGGCGCATTTTGTCCAGCGAGCACGTTGCCCTTACCCCATGCCGTGCGCATACCGTGCACCAGCGCATCAATTTGTGCGTCTGTCAGCATGCCTCCGGCCTTTGCACCGAAGCCGGGCATCAACCCGCCTTTGTAGCCGTTAGCTGTTACGTTCTTCAGCGTTGTGTCATCGACAAGGGCTAGGTACTCGGGATTGTTCAGCGCGATGGCAGCGCCGTGCTGACCATTGTCGCCATGACAGCCCGAACAGTTTTGTGAATAGAGCTTGTCGAAGTTCAGCTCGGCGGAAGGCACGGGTACTTCCGGGCCTGGTCCAGGCTTTCCGGGCAGCTGACAACCTGTCGTGATCGCAGCTGCGCCTAACGACGCACCCAGGCAGAGGGTCAGCTTCCATTGGAATGCTTTCCGATGGGTCACTGGCTGTCCCCTTCATCATGGCTGCGCATGTGGCCCAGGCCAGGGGTTTCAATGCCGAGTCGCACAGCGAAAGGCTGCGTGCGCATGTCGCGCAGGCCGCCCTGCCGCGCTACGACATAGCCGGCAACCAAGCCGAAGGTCACTTGCGAAGCAGCGAACCACCACCAGTCGATACGTGCGTCGAGGAATGGATTGATGATGCCCAAAGTGGAGTGCAGAAGGCCGGTCCAGAGAGCGGGTGCAACCAGGCCACCAAGGATGATTGGATGCTTGGGCATGATGGGGAGCAGCGCGCCGTAAAGCAGGCCTACGAGTACACACGTCGTTGCCTGGATGACAGTAGCGACGAGCAATCCGCCCCAGTGGAACTGCGCGATCTGTTCAGGCGTCGCGTTCTGCAAAGCTGCAACTCCGGCACCGCCGAGCAGGTTCACGGTGTACCAGATGCTGTGGTAACGCAGGAGTCCGTAGAGCAGTGCGGGGAAAACCATGACGATGCCGCCGGCGATGCCGCCCTTGAGGCCCGAGATGACTGGGCTGGCATGCTGAGGCGTCTGCTCGTGGCCCGGAGATGCGGCTTCGTCGGCGGCGGTCGGCAGCGCAAGGCGTGCGACGCGAAGACGGGTGGAGGTGAACTCAAGATGCTCGGCGACCACGGGTAAGACTTCGTGCCGTTCATGCGGCAGTACATCCCTGAACCAGCCGAACGCTCCGGCGCTAGTCAAGGCGAGTCCGAGATAGAGCAGCAGGTGGTTCGTGACCAGGCTCGCTGCCATGAAGGTCAGGCCAATGGCCAGAACTACCGGCCACGCGGTAGGCTCGGGCAGCACCACGGTTTCGTCATGTGTGCCATGTTCGCCAGGACTATGCGCACTGCCGTGTGGCTGAACGTGTTCGTGTGTGGAAGCCATCTCTAGAGCCTATCCATTCTTATCCGCACTGCGATTCGCCCGCAGCGACTAACGACCAATGACATACACAACCGTGAAGACAACGACCCAGATCGCGTCCACAAAGTGCCAGTACAGTGACAGTACTTCTACCCGCTCGGTATGGTTGGGCGTCAGCTTGCCCATGAATCCGAAAAGAAGCACGAGGCTAAGCAGCGCAAGGCCGACGATCACGTGAAAAGCGTGAAGACCGACGAGGCAGTAGTAAGTCGAACCGAAGACATTTGTGTGCACCGTCAATCCGTCTACGTAGATCAACTTTCGCCATTCCATCGCAGTACCAACCATGAACACGAGTCCGAGCAGGATGGTACCGCCCCACCACACGGAGAACTGGCTCATCTGCCGCTTGTGCAGGGCACGTTCGGCAAGCCAGATTGTAAGACTGCTGGAAAGCAGACAGATGGAGCTGAAGATCGGCAGCTCCAAAACTTGCTGTGGCGTGGGTCCCCACTTGCTGCGCCCGATGTAGTAGATGTAGGCCACGACAAAGATGGCAAAGATGGTCGACTCGCCAAAGATGAGGCAGTACATGCCGACCTTGCCCTTGTAAGGCAGTATCCAATCATCGGAATGACCAGCGGAATGACTGGCGCCATGTCCTCCGGAGCCTTGCGGCACAACGGGTGCTGCGGCGCTCATGGAGCCACCTTTCGCGTATATCTGCTGTTCATCAATGTCGCTACTCCCATGCCGAATCCGGATCTTCAGGATGTTTCAAATCCCACAATGGCCGGCGACTGCTGACGACCGGCTCGACAGCGAAGTTATACGCCGGCGGCGGTGAGGTCGTAGCCCATTCCAGTGTCCATGCGTCCCAAGGGTCGGGTCCGGCATCGGGTCCGAAGAAATAGGAAGTGATCATGTTGTAGACAAAGAGCAGGGTTGCTGCAGCCTGGATGAAGGCGCCGATACTCGCAAGAAAGTTCCAGATCATCCAGCCACGATCCGGCTCGTAGGTATAAATCTGGCGCGGCATGCCCAGGATTCCCGGGACATGCAGTAGATCGAAGGTGAGATGAAAGCCGATGAGAAACAGCCAGAAGTGCCATTTACCGAGGCGCTCATTCATCATTTTGCCGGTGGCTTTCGGGAACCAGTAATACAGGGCTGCGAAGAGTGTGAACAGGATGCCGCCGACCAGCACGTAGTGGAAATGGGCGACGACAAAGTAGGTGTTGTGGAGCTGCCAATCCACCGGTGCAACCGAGAGGACAATGCCGGTCAGGCCGGCGATCAGGAACTGGAAGACGAAGCCTACGCTGAACAGCATGGGTGTTGCGAAGCGCAGCTTCCCGCCCCACATCGTGGCGATCCAGTTGAAAATTTTGATGCCGGTTGGAATGCCGACAAGCATCGTCGACAGAGCGAAAAATGCATTCGAAACGGAAGTCATGCCGACTGTGAACATGTGATGAGCCCACACCCCGAGGCTCACGAAGCCGATGCCTACGGAAGCTGCCACCATGGCTGGATAGCCGAAGATGGCTTTGCGCGAAAAGGTCGGAATGATCTCATTGGCGAAGGCGAATGCCGGCAGCACCAGCACATAGACTTCGGGGTGACCGAAGATCCAGAAGAAGTGCATCCAGAGGTAGGCCGAACCACTCCCCTGCGCGTCGAAAAAATGACCGCCGAGATACCGATCGACCATGAGCATGATCTGCGCCGCAGTGAGCGGCCCGATCGCTACCAGGATGAGGCCGGCCTGCACCAGGTACAGCCATGCCAGGAGCGGCAGGCGGAACATGGTCATCCCTTTGCAGCGCATGCACACCACGGTGGCAATGATATTGATTGCCGCACCGATGCTGCCGATGCCGGTGAGGCTGAGCGAAATGGCCCAATAGTCTGTACTGTGCCCGCGCGAGAAGGCGAGTTCGGTTAACGGCGCGTATGCGAACCAGCCTACGTCGGGCGCGCTGCCGGCATTCGACAAACCCACGCCACCAATGAAGCTGTAGTACAGCAGGATGCCGCCAAAGGCTGTCATCCAGAAGCTGAAGGCGTTGAGACGCGGGAACGCCATGTCGCGCGCACCGATCATCAGCGGGATGAGGTAGTTTGCAAATCCTGTAAGGATCGGCATGCCGACAAAGAACACCATCGTGGTGCCGTGCATGGTGAACATGCGGTTGTACACCTGCGGAGAAATGAAGGTGTTGTGCGGCACTGCAAGTTGAATGCGAATCAACAGTGCTTCAACGCCTGCGATCACCAGGAACAGGAGTGAATAGACGATGTACAGGATGCCCAGCTGCTTGTGATCGACGGTCACTACCCACGAGTGAACCTTTTCCAGGTAGGTCTCACGCACCGGCTGGTGTTTGGGCGTTGCGTCCACTACTCCTGGAAGTCTGCCGGGTAGCGGCAGGGTCGAATCGGACATAAGGGCTGACTCCTTGCTAAAAAGACTGGTGACGGTGGCCGGTGACTATCGCAACGTCGACAGGTATGCCGTCACCTGGTCCAGCTGCTCGTCGGTTAGATTCATTGCAGGCATGTTGGAGCCTGACTTGAAGACTTCAGGATTCTGGATCCAGAGCCGCAGGTTTGCCGGTGTGTTGCTCGCGGCCCCGGCCGCAATGGTCGCACGGCTCGCTACATGAGTCAGATCAGGGCCAAATCGCCCATTGGCGATGGTGCCTTTGACGGCGTGGCAGTTGATGCAGCTCTGCGACTCAAACACGTATTTACCTTGGGCTACGCTCGCGGACTGAACGGCATCGCGCTGCTGATTGTTAACCCACGCGTCGAAATCGGGACGGGATTGCACATAGACCTTGAGCAGCATCTTGGCGTGCTCAGTTCCGCAGAATTGTCCGCACTGACCTGAGTACACTCCAGTCTTCATCGGATCGAGCCACATCTCATTGACCCGATCCGGAATCATGTCGGTCTTTCCGGCAAGTCTCGGGATCCAGAAGCTGTGCACGACATCGGACGAACTTAACTTCAGATACGTGGGCGTCGGTGCCGCGGGATCATTGACGGGAATGTGGAGTTCATTGGCTGCAGTGAACCCATAGTCCGGGTATTGAAACTCCCACCAGAACTGGTGGCCGATGGCATTTACTTTGATTGAGGTCCTGGGCTCGACGTGATCCTGCACGGCGAAGATCATGCGAGCTGTAGTCAGGAACAACACGACGACAATCAGAACCGGGATGATGGTCCAGGATATTTCTATCTGGTTGCTGCCGAAGATCTGAATGGGCTCCGAGGTTTCATCTCCTGGCCTGGCACGGAACTTTATGACTGCGTACGCGCCCAGTGAAGCCACTACCAGGAAGATACCGAAGATGATTGCGAAGACAAACAGCGAGAGGCTGAAGACACCACTCGCGGGCGTAGCGTCACGCGATAGCATACTGGTGCCCTGGTTGAGTGCGTCACTCGCGTACGCAGAAGAACATGCCAGCAGGCCCAAAAATGTAAGCGTATGGCCGGCTGACAACATGCTTCTTTTTTCCCTGCCTGATTTCGGCACCGTTGATCGCTTCCCCAGCCAGTCAGGCCGCTGGTTGCTGCTGCGTTGTAGTTCAGGCCCGGCATCCTGCGACCGGACCAAGGTCAACGCCCACGATTCCATTCTAACGGCACGCACTCGCCTTTGGTGGGTTTCCCGGCATGGCTTTTACCGATCTCGCATCATCGCACCATCCCATTGCACTTTGTTAAATAACATTTCGCTGCGTTTGCGGATGCCGGCGGGTAAGATGCTGCTGATGTCTTCTTCGTCATCGCGGGCATCCTCCTGCTTCGTCAACAGTTCGAGGATCTGCCGTGCGGTTAAGGCTCGGTGGTTGAAAGAACGTAAGGCGATCATTTCTTTCTTCATGCCGGCCTTGCTGATCGTGGGGCTGCTTTGCCAGACTGCCCGCAACGCTGCCGGACAGACGATGAGCAGAGTCGCCACCTCCATCACAGCGTCTGTGCCACCGCATCACGAAATCGACAATCATTTTCGCCGCGATGTGCACCAGGTTTTCAATACGAGCAGCGGACTGCCCCAGGACACGGTGCGGCAGTTTATTCAAACGACAGATGGCTACCTCTGGATGGCGACGGAGGGCGGCCTGGTTCGCTTCGACGGCTACGACTTCGCGATTTACGACAAGCGGAACACGCCGGCTCTCGGCAGCGATCTCATCAACGCCATCTTTGAAGACAAAGCTGCTCATCTTTGGATCAGTACTTCGAGTGGAATTACGGAGCGCTCGGGATCGGCCTTCCGCCACTACTCCACTCATGACGGCCTGCCGTCCGACAATGTCTGGGCAACGGGACAGGACGCCGCCGGTCGTATATGGGCGGCTACGACGAGTGGACTTGCCCGGCTTGAAGGCGGAGCGTTCCAGGTTGTATCGCCTGCCAGCGGCTCATTCGGAGGGCGCCTGGCAACGCCCTTTAATGCAGCTGGTGACGGTACGTTCTGGATCGTTTCCAGCAGCGCAGTTACCCGCGTCGACAGCCATGGCAATGTGCAGGTTCTGCCGCTCGCTTCTTCTCCCGCCGATGTGGCGCTGTACGGGAACGACCTTTGGATTGTCACTGCTGATACCCTGCTCAGCTACAGCGAGCGGGGCGCAGCGTCCACCATCCCGCTACCCTCAACGCGTGGTATGCGGCTCCAGGCGGTAACGGTAGATCGGGAAGGCACGCTGTGGCTTGGCACGAACACGGGTCTTTTTTCCCGCTCGATTCACGGCCCAGCCAGCCAGGCGTGGAGACACTGGACCGGCGAAAACGGTCTGCCGGCGGGCAGTATTACGAAGCTGTTTGCAGATTCCGCAGGCACACTTTCGATCGCCACGGAGGCGGGCGTCTTCCGCTACAGCCACGATCAGGAAATCAGCCATCCCTCAAACGGCGACCGCTTCACACCTGCCTTCGAGCAGGATGGGTTCAATGGCACGGACATTCTTACGTTGTACCGTGACCAGGAAGGTGATCTATGGGCAGGCAGCGACAGCGCCGGGGCTGCTATCCTTCGACATCCTGCTTTTACTACCTTCACCCGTCGCGAGGGCCTTCCCTCCGATGTGGTGCGCTCCGTTTCAACCAGTTTTCCGCATGAGGGCAAAGCGCAGGAACTGTGGTTCGGAACAAGCGCGGGCCTGTCGTCCTTCAGCAGCGGCGCCTTTCACACTGTGAAATCGGCAGAGGGGATTGCAAGCGATGAGATCCTGGCTCTGGCGACGGCATCTGCGACAGCTGACGCAACGCAGCCACTCTGGATCGGCACTCCGGATGGACTCAGCTATCTGCGAGGCGTAACGAGTCTCACGCTGACTGCATCGGATGGTCTTCCTGACGACTCGATTCGATCTCTGCTGCTCACTCGATCCGGGTCTCTCTGGATTGGCACCCGCCATGGTCTTGCCTGCCTGCCTCATGCCGATCCGGCAGAAGCTCGCGCAATTCACACCATCACCCAGGCCAATGGCCTTGCCAGCAATGTCATCGGCTCGCTGCTTGAAGATACAGACGGCAGCATCTGGGTCGGCACTCTCAGCGGACTGACCCATCTGGCTGCCCGTGACGGTAGTCAACAGGCCTGCAGTGTTTCGGCTGCTGACGCTCAATCCTTTGCAGGCAAGGATGGGCTGACATCGCCGATCGTGACAGCTCTTGGCACCAACCATCGCGGCATTCTCTGGATCGGTACCAGTGGCGGAGGACTCTTTGCTCATGAGAATGGCCGCATCGTGCGAATCGGCAGCCCTGCCGACTATGCTGCCGGCCGTCTGCCCGCCACTGTCTACAGCATCGTGGAAGATGCGGTCGGCTCTACCTGGCTTGGCAGCTCAACGGGCGTTGACCGAATCCGGTCGAGTGACCTTGCGGCGCTGGTCCATGGTGCTGCGACCGCGGATACCATCCCCATCGCGCACTTCGACGTAGCGGATGGTCTTCGCATTCATGACCTCGCCAGCAACGGCCATCCTGAAGCGGCTCTGACAGCGTCCGGAGATCTGTGGTTTGCCACATCCAAGGGCGCATCGGTTGTCGACACACACGACCCCTCTCTTGTTCTGCCTCCGCCCCTGGTCGCGCTGGAGAGCGTCACCATCGATGACCTGCCTGCGCTGAGCCCCGGGAACCAGGCTCTTGCCATACCGGCGGGCCTGGGGCGGCTGGCCTTCCATTACGCGGGCCTGAGCATGGCACAGCCCTCGAAGGTTCGCTATCGATACCAACTGGAGCATTTCGACCACAACTGGATCGAAGCGGGCACTCGCCGTACTGCTTACTACACCAACATTCCTCCAGGGCGATACACGTTCCGCGTGCTCGCTTCCTTCAATGGTGGTGCGTGGAGCATGGCGGCAGCCGAGCTCCGCTTCACAATCGCGCCACACTATTACCAGACCTGGTGGTTCTACACGCTGGTGGTGCTGCTGCTGGCTGCCATTGCCTGGCAGCTGTACCTGTATCGCCTTCGGCAGGTGGAGCTGCGGTTCCATGCGGTGCTGGGGGAACGCAACCGTATCGCACGAGAGATCCACGACACGCTTGCCCAGGACATCGTAGGCATCTCGGTGCAGTTGGAACTGGTATCGCGCCTGATGGCAAGATCTGTGGACCAGGCGCTGCTGCAGCTGCAGGAAACGCGGGCTCTCGTGCGCAAGAGCCTTGCCGATGCCCGTTCTTCGATATGGGATTTGCGATCTCCCGCATCCGGTGACGGCGATCTGCCTTCCCGCCTCCGCACTCTTGCCAGACGCCTGGTTGCTGATACGAAGACTGAAACAAAGATCGTCCTCGATATCCACATCACCGGGACGTATCGTTCTTTCCCGGATCCCAGGGAGAATGAAGTGCTCCGCATCGCGCAGGAAGCGATTACAAATGCCACTCGTCACGCAAAGCCGAAGACCATCCGTGTCTCGTTGATCTATCATGCGGCAGGTGTCCGTCTGGAGGTGCAGGATGACGGCCGAGGATTTGAAGTACCAACGCAGAAGTCGGGACCACCGGGCCACTACGGTATCCGCGGCATGTACGAGCGTGCAGACCGCGCTCATGCCATGCTCACTATCCGAAGTTCTCCCGGCACCGGCACAACCGTAAGCGCAGACGTAGCCGAGCTGTAAGACAATGCGGCAGGAAAGACAAGGAAGCGAAATGGATCCATTACTTCGGCTGATGATTGTGGACGATCATCATATTGTTCGCCAGGGGCTTGCCGCCCTGCTCAATACACTTCCAGATATGAAAGTTGTGGCCGAAGCGTCCGACGGCGCGCAGGCGCTGCCGCTTTTCCGTGAGCACCAGCCTGATGTCACTCTCATGGATCTGCGTATGCAGGGTGGAGACGGCGTGGAAGCCATCCAGCGGATTCGCGCAGAGTTCCCCCAGGCTCGCATCATTGTGCTGACTACGTTCGATGGCGATGAGGATATCTTCAAGGCATTGCAGGCGGGAGCGCGGGGCTACCTGCTCAAGGGAATGGACACGGATGAACTGGTCTCCGCAATCAAGGCAGTGCACAGCGGCAAGTCGCGGATTCCTGCCCCTGTTGCCGAGCGGCTTGCCGAACGCATGAGCAACCCGGTGCTGACGGATCGTGAAGTGGATGTGCTGCGCCTCATCGTCGGCGGCAACAGCAACAAGGAAATCGCCAGCGCCCTCTTTATCTCGGAGGCTACTGTCAAGACTCACATCAACAACCTGCTCGGCAAACTTGGGGTGAGCGATCGCACACAGGCTGCAACGACTGCGTTGCAGCGCGGCATCGTACATCTCGACTGAACTTTCAACAAATATCGGATTTGCATGATGACCCTGACCCGCACAAGTCGAACAAGCTTCAAGGTGCTTTTCACGGCGGCTGTTTTGCTGCTTGCTCTCACGACAGCTTTCGCGCAGACGAAAAGCGCATGGCATGCAGCGACAGAAGCAGAACTCCACACCATTATTCCCGCGCGTGCGCCTGCTATCAGTGAGCGCATCGAGACGGAGTTCCGCACGGCATCCGGCATCACCAATGGCAAGGGACAATATGTCGCGGGAGTGGTGATGATCACTGCCGGCTACTCTGCAGAGGGCAAGTACAGCCATTATTTTCTTACCCAGGTTCCCCTTAAAGTGGGGGGACTACTGCTCGCTCCGGGTGATTATCTCTTCGGCTGGACACGTACTCAGGATGCCCTGCGCGTTAGCTTTTATCAGGCGGCCAATGGCAATCCGGTCGGCGATGTCGATGCTTTGCGCGATCCAGCGACGACTCGCGTGGAATCGTTTCGTATCTGGCCGCCGGCAGCATCCACGCCCGGCACTGCCGTGATCCAGATCGGGCGCTTTACCTTTCCATACAGCTTTACTGCTCACTGAGCTGAGCTAAACAGAACACTTTGCTCATGTACTTTCGATAAATTTGTGAGCCGGATCACGGCAGGTGACATCCCATTTGAATAGAGTGGCTCTCCTGTACTCTTCGAAGAGAGACACTGTTTGAAAACCTGGAGAGCCCATGCCCACACCGCTCAGCGACGACGAACTTAGCAAGATGAACGCCTACTGGCGTGCCGCGAATTATCTCTCCGTCGGCCAGATCTACCTGAAAGAGAATCCGCTTCTCGACCATCCGCTTACGGTGACGGACATCAAGCCGCGTCTGCTGGGACATTTCGGAACCACGCCCGGTCTCAACTTTATTTACGTCCATCTCAATCGTCTCATCCGCAACCACCAGGAGCCAATTCTGTTCGTCGTAGGTCCGGGCCATGGCGCACCCGGCATTATTGCCAACACGTATCTCGAAGGAACATACACGGAGCACTATCCGAACATCGAACGTAACAAGGACGGCATCAAGCGTCTGTTCCGGCAATTCTCGTGGCCGTATGGCGTGCCCAGCCATGATGCGCCGCAGGTTCCCGGCTCGATTCATGAAGGCGGCGAGCTCGGCTATTCACTGCTGCATGCCTATGGTGCTGCCTTCGACAATCCGGAACTGCTTGTCACCTGTGTTGTCGGCGACGGCGAGGCAGAGACCGGACCCGCAGCAACCAGCTGGCACTCCAACAAGTTCCTAAATCCCATCACGGATGGCGCTGTTCTCCCGATCCTCCATCTCAATGGATACAAGATTGCAAATCCGACTTTCCTTGCGCGTATTCCGCAGGAAGAACTGGAGAGCCTCTTCCGCGGCTACGGCTACAAGCCATACTTTATCGAAGGTGACGATCCGCTGACGATGCATCGCGAGATGGCCACCATCATGGATACCATCTACGATGATATTCGCGCTATCCAGAAGCACGCGCGCGATCACAACGATGCGACCCGACCTGCTTGGCCGATGCTCGTGATGCGAACACTGAAAGGCTGGACTGGTCCAAAGGTAGTCGATGGCAAGCAGGTAGAAGGCACGTGGAGGGCGCACCAGGTACCGCTCGACGACGTTCTAACGAATCCTGAACACACACGGCAGCTGGAAGAGTGGCTTCGCTCCTACAAGGTCGAAGAGATCTTCGACGAGCAGGGTGTTCTGCACGAAGACATTGCTGACATGGCGCCGAAGGGTCGTCTGCGCATCGGAGTGACGCCGCAGGCAAACGGCGGCCTGCTGCTGACGCCTCTGGCTCTTCCCTCTTTTCAGGACTACGCGGTTGAGGTGAAGCAGCCGGGCGATGAAGAATCCAGCGCAACCTATGTCCTCGGTACCTATCTGCGCGACGTGATGAAGAACAACATGCCGTCGAAGAACTTTCGGGTGTTTGGTCCGGATGAAACAGCCTCGAATCGGCTGCAGGCGATTTACAAAGCGAGCGGCAAGCGCTGGGACGCAGCCTATACGAATCCGAACGCCGACGAATTCCTATCCGTTGACGGCCGCGTGATGGAAGCGCTGAGCGAGCATATGTGTGAAGGCTGGCTGGAGGGCTATCTACTGACCGGCCGTCATGGTTTTTTCTCCTGCTACGAAGCTTTCATTCACATCATCGATTCCATGTTCAATCAGCATGCCAAATGGCTCAAGGAATGCCAGAGTCTGCCATGGCGCAAGCCGATCTCTTCGCTGAACTACCTGCTCAGCTCGCATGTCTGGCGGCAGGATCATAATGGTTTCTCGCACCAGGACCCGGGCTTTATGGACGTGGTAGCCACGAAGAAATCCGATATCGTTCGCATCTATCTTCCGCCTGATGCCAATTGCCTGTTGTCTGTCGCCGACCATTGCCTGCGCAGCCGCAACTACGTGAACGTCATCACTGCAGGCAAGCAGCCTGCGCCGAACTGGCTCAGCATCGATGAAGCCACTCGGCACTGCACTGCAGGCCTGGGGGAATGGAAGTGGGCCAGCTGTGACAATGGCGATCCCGAAGTGGTGCTCGCGTGTGCCGGGGACGTACCTACTCTTGAGACCATGGCGGCAGTGACCATCCTGCGCAACTGGGCTCCTGATCTTCGCATACGTGTTGTAAACGTGGTCGATCTTTTCACACTCGAATCGGAAACGCAGCATCCGCATGGGCTGGGTGAAGCTGAGTTTGACAAGCTATTTACCAAAGACAAGCCGGTCATCTTTGCCTTCCACGGGTATCCGTCTCTGATCCACACGCTTACTTACAAGCGCAACAATCATTCCGGGTTCCACGTGCACGGCTTCAAGGAAGAAGGCACGACGACCACGCCGTTCGACATGGTGGTTCTCAACGAACTGGATCGCTACAGCCTTGCTCTCGATGCCATCAGCCAGGTGCCGCGCTTCAAGGATCAACTGCCTGCGATGGAACAACGCTTTTCGGAAATCATGGAAAAGCACAAGCTCTACGTCACGGCTCACGGCGAAGATCTACCGGAAGTCAGCGGCTGGAAGTGGAGCCCGCGGTGAATTTGCACTATGCCTGAGAACTCTTCCAGCATACTTGTCATCAACAGTGGCTCGTCTTCGCTCAAGTTCGGTGTTTACGAAGATGAGGAGCAGCAACTCAGCGGCTCCATTGACGCAATCGGCTCGTCCGGCGGCAAGCTAAAGGTGAAGGATGCAGACGGCAGGTCTCTGATCGATGAGTCTTCTGAGGCAAAGACTTTAGACGAGGCCTTCGCTGCAGCCGTGCAGGCCCTCCAGCGTTCCAGGACGCGAACACCTGACGCTATCGGCCACCGCATTGTTCATGGTGGACCGCATCTTCGCCAGCACCTACGCATTACTCAAGGTGTCCTCAACACACTGGAGCAGGCCGTGCACTTTGCTCCACTTCACGATCCGCCGGCGATCTCCATCATCCACTCCGCGCAGAAACACTATCCTGACGTGCCGCAGTTTGCGTGCTTCGACACAGCTTTTCATGTCACTCTGCCTGAAGTTGCCTCTCACTATCCGCTTCCTGTTTCCTGCTGGGAACAGGGTGTAATGCGGTATGGCTTTCATGGTCTCTCTTACGAATCCATCGTGCATGCGCTTGGCGACAAGCGCCCCCACCGCATGATCGTCGCCCATCTCGGCAATGGTGCCAGCCTCTGCGCCATTCTCGACGGAAGATCCATCGACACCAGCATGGGACTGACACCGACTGGTGGTATCCCGATGGGGACGCGTACGGGCGATCTCGACCCAGGTATAGTTCTATGGCTGTTACGTAACGGGAACAGCATCGATGAAGTTGAATCGATGCTCAATCATAAATCCGGTCTTGCGGGCCTCTCGAATGGTCAAAGCGATATGCGTGCTCTCAGCAAAGCTGCCGAAGAGGGCGACAGAGCGTCGCGCTTGGCGGTAGACGTTTTCACGCGCAGCATCTCCAAGACTGTTGCTGCTTATATCGTTTCGCTCGGCGGGCTTGACGGCCTGGTCTTCACCGGCGGCATTGGAGAGAATAGTGTGTCTGTGCGGGCGGCTGTCTGCAAACAGCTTGCGCCTTTCGGTATCGCCATAGATGAAGCCAGGAATCAACAGTCTGCCGACATCATCTCCACTGATATTTCTGCCAGTCGTGTGCACGTCATCGCGGCTGATGAAGATGGCACGATCGCCCGACACACGAAGGCACTTCTCGGAACCGGCTAAGCCGTGGATCGCAACATCAACCAGCCATCTTCAATGCGGTTTGATGAGCGAGCAACAAATCCTGGCGGAGGAAGTCGTACAACTGTTCCGATCCCTGCGTATCCGTTGCTCGTAAGACTGCTGATGGATGAATGGTCGCGACCACTGTTTCCGCGTAGGGTGATGAGACTACCCGGCCACGCTCCTTCATCAACGCGAATTTCGCGCCCAGCAGCGATTTGGCTGCTGTCGCACCCAGGCAGACCACGACCCGCGGCCTGACCGCCTGCAACTCCGCAATCAGCCAGGGCCGGCAGGCTGTGACTTCACTCAGCCGCGGGGACTGGTGCAGCCTGCGTTTGCCGCGTTCCACGAACTTGAAATGCTTTACCGCATTGGTGACATACATGGCACTTCGATCCAGGCCAAGTTCTTCGACCACACGATTCAGCACTTTCCCAGCAGGACCGACAAACGGTTTTGCCTGCTTGTCTTCTTCGTCTCCCGGCTGCTCGCCGACCAGCATCAGCTCAGCTCGTGTATGTCCCTCGCCGAAAACTGCATGGATCGCATGGCAGTAAAGCTCGCAGCCTTTACATCCCGGCAGTGCGGCACTCAATGCTTTCAAGGTTCGTTCTTCCGGCAGAAAGGCTTCGGCCGTTCCCGTCTTCTGCGCTTTGATCATCGCATCTGTCCTCCCGCCGGCAGCTGTCATCAACTGAGGAAGCAACTGAATTTCTGGCATGTTCTGCCAATATCGCACTGGCATTTCCGAACGCATTGCTTTGGGGTTAAGCCGCGCAGGATTGAAGATCGACTTGTAATAGCTCCGCCACATGTCTTCAAGCTCATCATCCTGTGGAGCAGCCTCGCGCGGCACGCCCTGACTCCAGGCCAGGTGTCGCGATTCAGGATCCCAGTGCACGGACTGTCTCGGCGTCAGGATCGACCACTGCATCGTTGGAAATCTTTCCTGAAAGAACGGAGCCGCCATTGCCAAAACATCATGATCCGGCTTGTACCAGGAGATGAAGTGTTCGCGTCCGGCTTCATCCCTGATCTGGCGAAAGCGAACGAACGCGTGCATCTTGTGAAGGTCGCGGCGGATCTGCTGTTCCATGCGACGCGCCTCGGCCACATCGCCGTCGACTTCCACGTGTAACAACTGGCGAGCTGACTGCAAACGCCACAACAGTCGATAGAGAAGATGCCAGCGTCCCGGGTCTGCATGGTGGGATACCACCTGTGCAAGTTCAACGAAAACACGCGGCACGAAAATGTTCCCGGCAGCCACTGGGTGCGGGGCCACGTCTTCATCGCCGAAGGAAAGCCCAAGATTCTGCGGCGTCTCCGTGTCGAAAATTTCCACCTGATCAGGCGGGACACCCTCGGTAAGTAGTGAACGCGCGGCTTCCCGCCACATCTCGAAAGCTGGCTCGATGATGACGCGCCGCACGCGCTAGACCTCGCCCGTAACCGCACTGCTGGCGGACGCAAACAGCTCCAGTTGTGGAGGCGGCGTGACCAGATCTTTCAAGCGAGGCGCATCCACGATCCCTCCTTTGGGCAGCGAGTCGACAGTGACCAGAAAATTCTGAGCCTGCTTAACGCGCACATTCAGGCGTCGCAAATCGTCAAGAGTCAGCCGATGATACTTTCGAATGCGCAGGATTTTCTCGACATTGCGATAGCCGATCCCTGGAACCCGCAGTAGAGACTCCCGCGTTGCCGCGTTGACATCCACGGGGAAGTACTCACGGTGCCGGAGTGCCCACGTTAACTTGGGATCGCGCTGCAGATCCAGGTTTGGTTCGTCCGTGGTGGTTAATTCAGCAGCATCGAAGCCGTAGTAGCGCATCAGCCAGTCTGCCTGGTAGAGCCGGTGCTCCCGCACGAGCGGGACGGGCTGCAGGGGAAGGCGGGCATCGGCTCGGGGATACGGACTGAAACCGGAGTAGTAGATTCTTCGGAGCTGGTAATCGCCATAAAGATGCGTGGCCGTTGCCAGGATCTGCTGGTCCGTACTGGCGGTTGCGCCGACCACCATCTGCGTGCTCTGTCCGGCGGGGGCAAACTTTGGCGCGCGCTTATCTTTTTTGCGATCTTCCTCGGCTGCCATGCGGCTCGTGTAGATCTGTCCCATGGCTGATTCGATCACTTCAGACTTTTTATCCGGTGCCAGTTGAACCAGGTCCTGCTGTGTTGGCAGCTCGATGTTGGCGCTCAGACGGTCGGCCCATCGTCCGGCCTCGTCCATCAGCAGCTGTGAGGCCCCCGGAATTGCTTTAAGGTGGATGTAGCCGCCGAAAAGATGCGTCTCACGCAGCGTCCGCGCAACTCTTACGAGCTCCTCCATCGTGTAATCGGGGGACTGAATAATACCGGAGCTGAGAAAAAGTCCTTCAATGTAGTTGCGCTTATAGAAATCGAGTGTCAGGGTTACGACTTCCTCGGGTGTGAAGCGTGCACGCTTGATGTCACTCGATACTCGATTCACGCAGAATGCGCAATCGTACGAGCAGTAGTTGGTGAGCAGGATTTTCAGCAAGGACACGCATCGGCCGTCCGGCGTGTAGCTGTGGCAGATGCCCATACCATCGGAATGTCCGATACCGTTGGCTGTTCCAGCGCGCTTGGCTCCAGAGCTGGCACAGCTTGCGTCGTACTTGGCCGCATCCGCCAGAATCTCCAGCTTGTCCTGAACCGTCATCATGCGATGCTTCAGCTCCTATCCGGATCCCCACCAACTACACACCCGCATCCTTCATCTTAGGGCGAATGCGAGGCGAACAGTAGGTGGTGCTCAAGTAGGTTATGATGACAATTCTTTCCCATCCATGCTTGGTGAATTCGTGAACAGGAAACACTTTCGCAAATTAGCTGGCCCAGCTGCCCTCATGACCGGGGTTCTTCTGAGTTGGGGCATCGCCTATTTTCCGGCCGCCGCACAACAGGCTCCTCCAGTCAGTCCGGAAGCCATCGGCAAACAGACATCGACGGCTCCTCGACCAAAGACGCTGGCCGCGACGCCTCCGATGGGATGGAACAGCTGGGACAGTTACGGTCTATCCATCACTGAAGATGAATTCAGCGCCACGACCGAGCTGCTTCATACTCAGCTGCAGCAGTATGGCTGGCAATTTGCGGTGATTGATGAAGGCTGGTACCTGTCCAATCCCGGCAGCAACGGGAAGCCGGCGTGGCTGTACACCATGGATGCCAATGGCCGCTATATGCCTGCGGAAAACCGCTTTCCTTCCGCTGCCGAAGGCGTGGGTCTCAAGAAGATCGCCGACAAAATCCATTCCCGTGACCTGCGGCTGGGTATCCACATTATCCGCGGTATTCCGAGGGAGGCCGTAGACAAGAATCTGCCGATTGCAGACTCGAGCTTTCATGCCGCCGACGCGGCAGACACGAACGATACGTGCCGTTGGAACCCTGATAACTATGGCGTGAAGGACAATGCTGCCGGACAGGCTTACTACGATTCGTTAGCAAAGCTCTACGCGGGCTGGGGCATCGACTTTATCAAGGTCGATTGCATCTCCTTTCCTTACAAGACGGCAGAGATCCGAATGCTGAGTGAAGCCATCAAGAAAACGGGGCGACCCATCATCCTCAGCCTTTCGCCTGGACCTACACCGATTGATGAAGCTGCCGACGTAGCGGCACACGCACAGATGTGGCGCATCAGCGACGATGTCTGGGACCACTGGGACAAGTGGCCGGATGCTGCCTGGTCACAGAGCGTGAAGGGTCAGTTCGACACGCTTGCTGAGTGGGTGCCGTCTTCCGGACCCGGTCACTGGCCGGATGCGGACATGCTCCCCATCGGCTACCTTGGGCCCCGTCCCGGCTATCGCGAAGCGCGACAGAGCGGCCTCAATCCGGATGAACAGCAGACTCTGGTTACGCTGTGGGCTATTTCCCGTTCACCGCTGATGATGGGCGGTGACCTGCATCATCTGGACGCTCGTGTGCTCAACCTGCTTACCAATCCGGAAGTGATCAGCGTGGATCAGGACAGCAACAACAGCCATCCGCTGCTTCGCACGGCAGATTCGGTGGTGTGGACGGCAACGCCAGCTACGGGTGGAGGTATATTCATCGCCCTGTTCAATCTTGCCGATTCCACACGGGAGCTTCATTACACGTGGTCGCAGCTCAACGTAACCCTCCAGAAGAAGGACAGGTTGCGCGATCTGTGGCAATTGAAAAGCACCAAGATCAAGAAGAAGCAGGATGGCATTACGCTCACACTGGCACCACATGCCTCCGCGCTCTACCGCATAGGCGGCAAAGGCTTTGAACAGCGCAGCCTTTTACACTACTTCTTCTAAGCCGTGGGAACTGGTTTGCCTGTGAAGCCTGGCAGCTAGAGTGAACCCCTGAAATAGTCCAGTGAAAGGGTGAGTCCCTCATGCAGACTCACCTTCGGTTCCCAGCTGAGGAGTGTCTTTGCTTTTGTAATATCCGGCCGACGACGCGCAGGATCATCCGGCGGCAGTGGAAGCTTTTTAATGCCTGAGGATGACCCGGTCACGGCCAGCACTTCCCGCGCGCATTCCGCGATCGTCCACTCCACTGGATTCCCGATGTTGACAGGGAGATGCTCATTCGAAGCGGCGAGGCGAATGATTCCTTCGATCAGATCGGACACGTAACAGAAACTGCGCGTTTGCTCTCCATCTCCATAGATCGTGAGGTCTTCCCCCCGGAGAGCCTGCATCATCAGGTTGGAGATGACACGACCATCGGTCGGCTGAAGGCGCGGGCCATAAGTGTTGAAAATCCGTACCATCCTTGTGTCAACGCCATAGTAGCGATGGTAGGCCATCACCATCGCTTCGGAAAATCGCTTCGCTTCGTCGTATACGGAACGTGCGCCGATGGGATTTACGTGGCCCCAGTACGTTTCCGTCTGTGGATGCTCGAGTGGATCGCCATAGCATTCGGATGTGGATGCCTGGAGGTAACCAGCCTGGTATTTTCGCGCGATGTCGAGCGTGTTGACGGTACCGTAGGACCCTACCTTCAACGTCTCCGGACCAAGTCGATCGTAGTCGGCGGGACTTGCCGGGGAAGCAAAGTTAAAGACAAAATCCACACGGCCGGGATCGAACGGTTCGCAGATGTCCTGCTGCAGCAGCTCGAAACGCGTCTCCCCAGCGAGGTGGGCGATGTTCTGTAGTCGGCCAGTCGCGAGATTGTCGACTCCTACGACTTCATGCCCGCGAGACAGCAAAGCATCGGATAGATGGGAGCCCAGGAAACCTGCTGCTCCCGTCACCAGAATTCGTTGCACCGTCAAAGAGCCTCTTTCCTAATTGCACTTGTTGAGTCCGGATAACTTCTTCGAATCTGCAGAAAATGTTCGGGGAAGCAATTCAGGGGAGATGCCGTCGCAGAGCTTTCTCTACTCCGACATGCTCTCGAGCCGATGTGACAGTAGGGCGGCCGACGCTGATATAGGTGAATCCTTCCTTGACCATTTCGTCCGGATCATAGAGATTGCGGCCGTCAATGACGATGGGATAACGCAGGGTGAAACGCAGCTTTGCCAGATCCAGTTGACCGAAGTCACTCCAGTCGCTGAGTATCAGCAACGCATCCGCATCCTGTGCTGCGGCGTATGGGTCGTCGACGTACTGCAGGCGTGCGGTCTCCGGCAAAATTTCGCGTGCCCGCTCGGCTGCTGCTGGATCATAGGCGCGGATGCTGCATCCTTCGTGAAGCAGCATATGGATGATGTCGAATGCTGGAGATTCGCGAACATCGTCGGTACCGCCCTTGAAGGCAAGTCCCAAGACCGCAAGCTGCTTGCCCCGGAAAGTCCACAACGCAGTACGGACCTTGTTAAAAAACCGCTTTTTCTGGTCGGCGTTGATCTTCTCTACTTCTTTCAACAGGTTGAAGTCGACTCCCAGCTGCTCAGCTACATAGCGGAATGCCGCGACGTCCTTCGGAAAACACGAGCCACCGTATCCAATGCCGGCTCGCAGGAATTTTGAGCCAATACGCTTGTCGAGTCCCATGCCGAGAGCTACTTCTTCCACGCTTGCTTCTGCGGCTTCACAGACATTCGCGACAGCGTTGATGAAAGAGATCTTCATTGCCAGAAACGCGTTGGAAGCATGCTTGATCAACTCTGCTGCCTTGGTCGAGGTAAGCAGGATCGGCGGCGGATCCAGTCTGGACTTGGATCCTGGAAAGCTCGTCAATTCTTCATAGTAGCTGCCAGTTGTAAGTGGCGCATATATGGCTCGCAGGACTTCGGCGGCTTTAGGAGTGTCGGCCCCCACGACGATGCGGTCGGGATGCAGGAAGTCGATGACCGCTGTTCCTTCACGC
The DNA here is from genome assembly GCA_964657395.1 of uncultured Ktedonobacteraceae bacterium. GTDB lineage: Bacteria > Acidobacteriota > Terriglobia > Terriglobales > Acidobacteriaceae. The sequence continues at coordinate 113,743 of CAZZUX010000001.1, read as the reverse complement.
AGAAACTCTGGATTTGATGCCACATCGAAATCATCTTTCGATGCGCCGTTGCGAACGATGGTCCGCCGCACCCACTCGTTCGTATAGACCGGCACCGTGCTCTTCTCGACAATCACCTTGTAACCATTGATCGAGCGCGCGATCTCGCTGGCGACCGCGTCCACGTATGAGAGGTCGGCATTGCCCGACTCGCTTTGTGGTGTACCGACAGCGACAAAGATCGCCTGAGCATCGCGGGTTGCGGCTTTAAGGTCTGTTGAAAAATGGAGCCGATGGTTGCGATGTCGCTCCAAAAGCTCTGGAAGAAAATCCTCGTGGATCGGCACCCCGCCATCCCGGAGCGTCCTGATTTTTCTTTCATCATTGTCGACGCAGACAACAGTATGGCCGATCTCCGCAAAACAAACAGCCGCGACTAATCCGACGTATCCCGACCCGACAACAGCGATTGATACAGACTTTTCCACGTGCATCTCCGGGCGCAAAGTCGCTGGGCTGATACCGCCCGGCGGGCAATAAGGGCATCCACGATGGCAAGACTCTCCGCCTGGAAGCATGAGAGTCAGAAGTTCAGCAGGGGCGGTGTGCTGCACCTACGCCATGTGGTTGGCCCGTTCTGGTCCTAGTATAACCAGCGGCCATAGACCGAGGCTGCGGGGAACCTGCGCTAGGCTTCGGGCTGGAGCGGAACGCTTCCCTCTGCAGACGCCATAAGGTCGGAGATCATCAGGGTCGTACTTCGATTTCCATGTATGGGCACTATTACGACTACGCCTCCCCAGGACTGTACCTCAGCCGACCCCACGATCATTTCGCCTGCATAATCGCCGCCTTTTACAAGCACATCTGGCCGCAAAGCCAGCACGCACCGCAAGGGCGTTTCGTCTTCAAACAACACCACGCCGTCCACTGCATGCAGGGCGGCAAGCATCGTTGCGCGGTCACCTTCTTTCGTAATCGGTCGCATACAGCCTTTTAACTTGCGCACAGAGGCATCGCTATTCAAAGCCACTACCAGCCGATCCCCTTGCTTTCTCGCCGACTCCAGGAGCTTCACGTGCCCTGCATGCAGCAGGTCGAAGCAGCCGTTTGCAAATACGACTTTATCACCGGCCGCACGCCAGCCTGCGACCGTTGAAACCATCGTTTGCAGATCGAGTATCTTCACCTGCTCAGAGGGGAGTTGCCTGGCTTCTTGTTGAGCCCGGTCTATATCCATGCCGCCTATTGCGGCGAGCAGTTCCTGTCGTTCCACCGGCGCAGTACCAACCTTTGCCACGACCAGGCCAGCCGCGAGGTTCGCGAGCTTCAGTGCCGCGGCGGTCTCTATGCCGGAGGCAATGCACAGGGCAATCATTGCTGTCACCGTGTCGCCTGCGCCTGACACGTCAAAGACCTGCCTTGCCAAGGCTGGTGCGTGCTGACGCGTCCGGCCATCCAGCACCACGATGCCTCTCTCGCTCAGTGTGACCGTGAACGACGTGCGATCCAGGGTGCCGATCATGGCCTCTCCTGCGCGTAGCACCATCTCTTCATCGGAACCGGATGTATTTGTTTCAAGCGCAAGTTCTGAGAGATTCGGGCAGACGGTCGTTGCGCCATTGTAGCGCTGATATCCGCGCCCTTTTGGATCAACGACTACAGGAATGCCCAATTCACGAGCACGAGCGATGACAGTTTGGCAGACGTCGAGGCTGAGGACGCCTTTCGCATAATCTGACAAGATGACGACGGACACGCGTGCGCTTTTCTGCAGCTCCCCTTCATGGAGGACTGCAAAAACACTTCGCAACATCTTCTGATAAGCTTCGGCTGGTACCAAACTCTTCGATTCAACATCCACGCGTAGCATCTGCTGTCTGCCGCCAAGTATGCGCGTTTTCGTACTCGTTGGCCGTCCCTCAACGGTCGTAAGGCAATTGCGGATACTGGCGGAATGAAGCCGGGACGCCAGCAAATCTCCGTCCGCGTCATGCCCGACGAAGCCTGCCAGGCTTACCTGTGCGCCCAGGGCTGCTGCATTCATGGCAACGTTCGCCGCGCCTCCCGGCTGCTCTGTCTGGCTTAAGGCACGAACAACGGGTATCGGGGCCTCCGGAGAGATGCGTTCTACTTCGCCCCAGATGTATTTGTCGAGCATCACGTCGCCTACTACCAGGACATGCAAGGAAGGCCAGTGATTACGGATAACATCTTGCAATCCTGCTTTGTTGCTGTCAGTCATCACAAACAATTTCCATGCGCCTCTTCTCGACTGGCGGCCGAGTCAATCTTCATCAGCCATCCACCATGCGCAGCCTCGGTCGAAGGGACGATCTTCAACGCGTTCGGCCCGGATCCGCCCGATGTTCGTGCGACCGGCTTCGACTCGACACTCTCCCGCCATGGACCCGGTTCCGGACCTGCAGCCATAACCGGCTTGCGAAGGTTGTTATCCGTAGACACGTTCAGCAACGCAGCCTCCACGGCGGCACAGAGTACATGTCCGCAGAAAATGTGGGCTTCCTGAATCCGGGCAGTCACGCGGGAGGGCACTCGCAGGGAGCTGTGGGCGAGTTCCGCAAGCCTTCCGTTCCCCTCCCCGCACAAGGCAACGGTGTAAACATCCATCAGTCGCGCTGCCGCTATGGCCGCGCACACATTCTCGCTCTCTCCTGAAGTGGACAGACCGATCAGCAAATCGCCCGGACACGCCAGGGCTTCCACCTGGCGACGGAACACTTCCTTGTAACCATAGTCATTTGCGATCGAAGTCAATACAGAGCTGTCGGTAGTCAAAGCGATGGCAGCAAAGCCCCTGCGCTCCAGCTGAAAGCGGCCTACCATCTCCGCGGCCAGGTGCTGTGCGTCCGCTGCACTCCCGCCATTGCCGCATAAGAGGATCTTCCCGCCGTTGCGCAAGGTATCTGTCAGGCGCATGGCTATTTCGTCCATCACCGCCTGCTGATCGTGCAGTCCGATCATGGTTCGCACATGCTCTACCATGGCAAGGGAAAAAAGAGACTCGATGCGGGCGGGATGGTCCGCCGAAGCCTGGAAAGCAATGCCTTGCTCTTCGGGTGATTGCACGCTCAAGAGACGCCTCATGAGCCGTCTATCGGCGCCTCAGAATAAAACTTGATCCCTTTCGAGACTATTTTTCGGAGGCACCCCATTGGCGATCTTTATCCTCAGAACGCTGCTTCAACACTCTGGGCTTGATCACCCGACAGGGATTCCCTGCTGCCACCATCCAGGGCTGAACATCCCGTGTTACGACCGATTGCGCTCCAACCACGCTGCCTTCGCCGATCGATAGCCCCGGTCCTACGAAAACTCCGGCGGCAACCCAGCTTTGGGCTCCTACCGTAATCGGCTTGGCGTACAGCGGAAAGTCAGTCAGCGTATGGTCGTGCGTTGCTGTGCAAAGGTAGGCCCGCTGAGAGACGACGGCATGCGCGCCGATGTAGACGGGCGCAAGATTGTAGACTTCGACATCATCACCGAGCACAGCGTAGTCATCCATCTGTAACAGCCACGGCACCGTGATTCGTACACCGCCGCAGATCAGAACATTCCGTCCCACATGTGCTCCGAACAGGCGGAGCAATCCGACGCGTAAGGCGCTTAGTGCCCGCGGACGCTTGGGCCAGAAAATCGGCTGAACGCATTGCCAAATCGCGCGGCGCACCAGCGCGGACCAGTCGTGATTTTTGCGGTAGGTTGCGAGATCGACGTTAGGCCGAGTCTCCTGCTGTTCTCCCGCTTCGTTGACATCTTCCAGCTTCATCACGTCTCTCTGCTTCCGCGACCCTTCTTCTACAGCGACTGTATCCGAAATTACCTACCGCATTCGAAACTATGTCTGATCTTCTTAATCAAAAAAGACGATCTTTCAGGGTCATCCATCAGTTGGATGGCTGACACCCTGCCATAAGGTTGGACGAACTTCTCAAATGACGGATCCATGTCAGAAGATTACCAAGAACTGCTCTCCAGTTAGCATCGATTGCAAGGGAGGAAGCCCATCCAGGACTCTTCTGGTACTCAGCCTGCCTCGGTTCCCATTTGCCTCTAAGCGGCGAACAGCTTAGCTTCACCAAGAAAGATCCTTTTGCTGCGCCGTATGCCAGATCGCACTTTGCTGCCAAAATTCGTCTTTCTAGACCGCGATGGAGTTTTGAATGCCAAGTTACCTGCTCACCAGTGGGTCACTCGGCCGGAAGAGCTGATCCTCGAAGCAGACGCGGCGACGGCGATCGCCCGCCTTAATACCGCCGGCATCATCACCATTCTTGTGACCAATCAGAGGGGTATCGCTCTCGGCCTCCTTACCGAAGAGGACCTTCACAGCGTTCATGCCCGGCTAAGCTACCTGCTGGCAGCCTACGGAGCGCATCTAGATGCCATCTACTACTGTCCGCATCATCGCGACGCTTGCAACTGTCGCAAGCCGTTTCCCGGCCTTTTCTACCAGGCCTTTGCTGACTATCCAGATTGCACAGCAGCCAACAGTCTTCTTATCGGTGATTCCCTTTCGGACATCCAGGCTGGCCACTGCCTGGGGATGCAGACAGTCTTTATTGAAGGGCGGCCGGATACCCGCGACTCCGGCGCACAGCTGGCAGCACAGCTTGCTACTTTCCGCGCAGCTTCGCTGAACGATTTCGTGAATAGGCTGTTCGATCCGGTTTTTCCGTTTTCTCCCAGGCCTGGTCTATAAGGCTGCCGGACCGCCCAACTTTGATTCTTCCAGGATCTGCAGTAGATAGGCTCCGTACCCGCTCTTCAGCAGCGGCCTAGCCAGCTCTTCCAGTTGCTGCGCATCGATATATCCCATGCGATAAGCGATCTCCTCAGGACAAGCGATCTTCAAACCCTGACGTTTCTCGAGAGTGTAGATAAACATGGACGCTTCGAGCATCGAATCGTGCGTGCCTGTATCCAGCCATGCCATTCCACGGCCGAAAGAGACCACCTGCAGGTTGCCCTTGTTCAGGTAGATCCGATTTAGATCGGTAATCTCGAGCTCTCCGCGCCTGGATGGCTTGAGACTTTTCGCATACTCGACAACCTGCCCATCGTAGAAGTAGAGACCGGTTACCGCGAAGCGCGACTTTGGCTGTTCCGGCTTCTCTTCGAGCGAGATCGCCTTGCCGGCCGCGTCGAACTCTACGACGCCGTAAGCCTTCGGATCCTGCACGGGATAAGCGAATACAACGGCGCCGTCACGTATTCTGGCTGCATCCTGAACCATGTTCGCCATGTCGTGTCCGTAGAAAATGTTGTCTCCTAGCACCAGGGCGCACGGCTCGTTCCTGGCGAAGGCCTCGCCGATCAGGAATGCCTGGGCCAGTCCTTCCGGCTTCGGCTGTTCGGCATAGGTGATGGTCAGGCCCCATCGGGAGCCGTCGCCGAGTAGATCGCGAAAGCGAGGCAGGTCATGCGGAGTGGAGATGACCAGCACTTCCCGTATGCCGGCGAGCATGAGCGTCGTCAGCGGGAAATAGATCATCGGCTTGTCGTAGATCGGCACTAACTGCTTACTGACTGCCAGTGTCACCGGGTACAGGCGCGTTCCTGAACCGCCCGCCAGAATAATGCCTCGCATCCAGACTCCTTGCTGTTCCAGCCGATTGCACCATTCGGCACGCTACACACAACGGCGCGCGATTTAACGCGCCGCGTAGTTCTGTTCAATCCACTTACGATAATTGCCGCTGGTCACATCCCGGGCCCATTCCAGGTTGTCAAGATACCAGGCGACCGTTTTGCGAATGCCGCTGGTGAAATCCTCCACCGGATTCCATCCGAGTTCCTGCTGCAGCTTGCTGCAATCGACGGCATATCGTCGATCATGTCCCGGCCGATCCTTAACGTAAGTAATGAGTTTGCGGTGGGGGGCATCTTGCGGACGAAGCTCGTCCATGATCGCGCACAATGTCTCGACGACATCGATATTGGTCTTCTCGCTCAATCCGCCCACGTTGTAGACCTCTCCGACTCGTCCCCCGTCGAGGACGGTCGAGATTGCCGAGCAATGGTCACCTACAAACAGCCAGTCACGCACATTGAGCCCATCGCCATAGACCGGCAGCGGCTTACCATGCAGTGCATTCATGATCATCAGGGGGATCAGCTTCTCGGGAAACTGAAACGGACCATAGTTGTTGGAACAATTTGTGGTCAGCGTGGGCAGCCCATAAGTATGGTGATAGGCGCGAACCATGTGGTCACTGCTGGCCTTCGAAGCCGAGTAGGGGCTGTTTGGTTGATACGCTGTTGTCTCGACGAAGGCAGGGTCAGTGCGATCAAGCGATCCGTACACCTCATCTGTCGAGACATGCAGAAAACGGAAGCTGTCCTTCTCCTTACCTGCGAGAGCAGTCCAGTAATGTCGCGCCGCCTCAAGCAGCTTGAAAGTTCCGACCACGTTGGTCATTACGAAGGCCTCCGGTCCGACGATGGAGCGGTCCACATGGCTTTCGGCGGCGAAGTGCACGACGGCTCGGGGCTTGTAGCGCGCCAGCAGACTTGCCACCAGCTCTGTATCCTCGATGCCGCCGTGAACGAACACGTGCCTGTCGTTGTTATCGATGCTTTTAAGATTGCCCGGATTGCCTGCATAGGTCAGCTTGTCCAGGTTGATGACCCGATCGCCTGCTGCCACTCGCGACAAGACAAAATTCGAGCCGATAAAGCCAACGCCACCCGTCACCAGGATGACGCTCTTATCCTTTTGTTCACGCTTTTCCCGATCCGCCCGCGATGCCCAAACCATGTAGCCTCCGTTCTCTCATGAACCTGCGTTCACCGTGTATGCAGTGCTACTCGTGGCGATGTTGCCATGGGTTGCTCATTTAATCGAATGCGTCCGCGTCACGCAGCCGCTTGCCTGCAGCGTCTTTAGCTGAAAGCTTGGGTGCAAATCCAATTTGCTCGCTGCCTGGCCACGCGATCGCTACATCCGGATCATTCCACAGGAGAGTTCGATCAGAAGCAGGGGCATAGAAGTCGCTCGCTTTATAGAGCAGTTCCGCTTCATCGGACAACACCAGGAAGCCATGCGCAAATCCTTTTGGCACCCACAGCATGCGCTTGTTCTCTGCGCTGAGATGTACGCCTGTCCACTTGCCGTAGCCAGGAGAGCTCCTGCGCATATCCACGGCTACATCGAAGATCTCTCCGCGGCTGACGCGCACCAGTTTGCCCTGCGGCTGGCCTACCTGGTAATGCAAGCCGCGGAGAACGCCCCGCTCCGATTGCGAGTGGTTGTCCTGAACGAAGTGATCCGTGATGCCAAGATCATTCATGACACGCTCGTTGAAGCTCTCGAAGAAAAAGCCGCGATTGTCAGGAAACAACCTGGGCTCCAGAATGAAGACGTCCTGTAAGTCAGTTTCTATCTTGCGAATTGGAACACTCCTGTAGACAAAACTGATGAAAGTGATCTGGTTTGAGTGTTTTTACCTGGAGCACTGAACAGAATCGAAGATTGACGCGTAAGATGATTGGAAAAAACTCAAGCATGTTGCGCCTGGCGCATGACCTGCATGACTTCGCGCAGTGGCTCCTGCCAATGGGACAGCCGAAATCCAAAGGTGCGCGCGAACTTGTCATTCGATAGAACGGAATTTGAAGGACGTCGTGCGGGAGTCGGATACTCGGAAGCTGGTATCGGCACGAGGGTAGGCTTCGGGTCCAACTCTGCGAGTGCGAAGATCTGCTCTGCGAATCCGAACCACGAGGTCGATCCCGCGGCTGTCATGTGGTACACGCCGCAAGGCATCGCTGTTTGCCCAAAAATCACCTGCTCCAGAATGCGCAGAGTTGCTTCGGCAATCGAGATCGAGGATGTCGGCGCACCCACCTGGTCATTCACAATGCGGAGCTCCGGCCGCTGTGCTCCGACACGCAGCATTGTCCTCAAGAAGTTATTGCCCTCCGGCCCGTACACCCAGCTGGTTCGCAGCACTGCATAGGCGCCACCGTGGCTGGCAATCTGCTGCTCTCCCTCCAGCTTGGTGCGGCCGTACACGCCCAAGGGATCCGTTGCATCTTCCTCCAGGTACGAGCCCGGCTTGCGACCATTGAAGACGTAGTCCGTCGAGTAGTGCACGAGCGGGATGCCAAGATCCGCGGCTGCCTCAGCCATAGCTCCGGGAGCATCCGCATTGACGGCGTGACTTGCAGCTTCATCGCTCTCAGCCTTGTCGACTGCTGTATAGGCCGCAGCGTTTACGATCGCAGACGGAGCCGTCTTCAGCACAGTCTCACGCACCGCACGGCGATCGGTCAGGTCACAGAGTGTGCGATCCACCGGAATCACCTCGTATCGTGTGTCCGCCAGCCTATGGAACTGGCCGCCGACCTGTCCTGAAGGACCAAACAGAAGGACACGAACTGGTTTCATGATCAGCACCTGGACCTACTGCTGCGAAAGTTTGAACAGTGCATACTGGGTTGCTGCGCCGATTGCTGCCTGGATCAGCTCAGTTGTATAGACTTTCCTGTTGCTAATCGGTACGAAGAGAATGTCGCCATCCTGCAACAGCATATCCGGCCCGACACCGTACAGTATCCTCTTCAGGTCGAGCTGCACTTCTTCTCGACCGTGAACTCCTTTTCGTATCAGTCGCGCATCGGACAGCTTTGAAGTGGGTGTCGGTCCGCCTGCCAACGCCACCGCATCCAATACCGTCAGGCGATCGTTGTGCTCCACCTGGAAGCCGCCTGGCGACTTCATATCGCCGACTACATACACAATTCCTGACCGTGCAACAAAAATCGTGTCACCAGGCTGGATCGGATAGCTTTCTGCCGCGAAGGATTCCGGGGTCTGCACAGCCACGTTCATGCGAACAGTGATGACTTTGCTCGGATCACTGCGATGAATGATGCTGATGACCTGGCTGGCTGAGGGTCCAAGCCCGCCGGCTTGCGTCACCATGTCCAGCAGGGTGCGGATGCCATGTAACTGATAGACACCCGGGGCGCGGATCTCGCCAGCCATGGTGACACCCTGGGTCGAGAACTCGGCAACGTTCACCGTGACTAACGGGTGCAGCAGGATCTTCTGCTGTACTAATTTCTGCGCGATCGCCTGCGCAGCCGCGGTTGCGATCATTCCCTGCACATGAACATAGCCGGCTAGGGGCAACAGTACGTCTCCATGCCCGTTCACTCGTAATCGGGTGGACAATTCCGGCGTGTCGAAGACGGAGATATCCAGGAGATCGCCAACGGATATGAGGAGTGACTCAGGCGCAGGGCTGGAGGATCCGGACAGGCCTTGCAACTGCACTCCCGCGGTTCCAGCCGAGATCGTCCCGTTGTTCGGTGGCAGCTGGTACATGCTGTTTGAGGGAGGGTATGTCGGTTGTTCCAGGCCTTGCTGAGTTGTTCCTGTAGTTAGGTTAGGGGAGGTATTTTGTTGCAGGGATTGTGACTGATCCGGAAGGTCGACCCGGGGTGACTCTACTGCTTGAGGGAATGCTTTTTTCGCTGCAACGCTTGCCAGCAGCAGCACTACCGTGAATGGAAGCAACCGAGATCGTAACGTCCGCACATCGATCGGACACCTGGAAGTGAATGAGCCTGTAAGGATGAACAGCCTAGGCACGTCTGTCGTCCTTGGTTTCGGCGGTATATCCATATCCGTAGGTGTAGCCACCGGAGTAGCCGTAGTAGCTGTCAGCGCGAAGATCGATATCGTTTACCACGGCGCCCAGCACCCGCGCATTCGCCCTACGCAGCAGCTCACGCGCCCGTATTAACGCCTTCTTCCTGGTGGCGCCGGCTCGTACTACTAGTAAAACGGCATCGGCGCGAGCCGCCGGAGCCAGCGAATCGGAGACTGCAAGGATCGGCGCTGTATCGATAATGATGCGGTCATAATCGGTCTGCCACTGACGCATTACCTCTGCCATGCGGTGTGAGGCCAGCAGTTCGGCGGGATTGGGAGGAACTACTCCAGCGGGAAGATAGGTCAGGTTCGGCATTTCCTCAATCGGATGTAGATACGCGGAATCGCCTGTCTGCCGACTCAGCAGATTGGTTAATCCCTGGGCCGGTCTAGGCATACCAAAGATGACGTGCAGGGTGCTTCGGCGAAGGTCGGCATCCACGATCAGGACGCGCTCCCCGCGTTGAGCGAGCATGACGCTCAGGTTGGCTGACAAGGTTGATTTGCCTTCCGACATAAAGGCGCTGGTCACGACCAGGAGGCGGAGCGGGTTGTCGATTGCACTCAGCAGAATCGAGCTGCGCAGAGCCCGGTAGGCCTCGGCAGCCTGCGAACTCGGCGCAGTAAGGGACACCAGGCGGACCTTCTCCGGCCCATCGGCCTTTTGACCGTCAGCCATGGCGGCTGCCTGCTTCTGCGTCGCCTGGAAGTGTGGAATGGCACCCAGCGACAGAAGACCGGAGGTTGTTTCCACATCTTCGGTGGTGCGCAGTGTGTCATCCAGCGAATCGAGGATGAAGGACAGCACCAATCCGAGCACAAAGCCCATCGCGCCGGTGACGGTTGAGTTTGTACCAGTATTGGAATTGATTGGACCGAGCGGCGTCATCGCATGATCGATCACGCTTTCCGATGCGGTGTTCAGCCCGGAAGCAATACTCGACTCCTTCAGCTTCAACTGCAAGGCCTCATACAGCTGCCTGCTCGACTCGGCATCCTGTCGCAAAACTGCATACTGCGATGCGCTGGTATTCAGCGCAAAAACGTTCTGCATTTCCGCGTCTATCCGCGTGCGCAACAAGTCCTGCGTGTGCAGGATGGTCTGGTACTCATCCTGGGTACGCCGCTTGACATTCAGCATTTCGGCGTCGATCTGGGGCTGCAGATTGGCCAGCTGCTGCTCCAGTTGTTCTACCCGCGGGTAGCGCTCACCATATTTGGTTGTGTACTGATTCAGCTCCGATCGCAGAAAGATCTGCTGCTGCCGCAGACCGAGTAATGTCGAACTGGGGCCGATCGTTGCCACCAGGTCGGGATCATTGGAAGCCAGGGTCCGAAGCTTCGCTTCCTTGACAATTCGTTCCGCTTCCAATTCCGTCAACTGCCGGTTCTCTGCGCGCAGCCTCTCGACCACCAGGCTATCGGTCTCGGTTCCACCGATGAGGCCATGGTCCTTCTGAAATTGTGCCAGCCGCGCCTGGGATGCCGCGGCATCAGCACGCATCTGGTCCATCTGTCCTGCCAGCCACTTGGCCACCCGCCCTGTGCCCAGCATGTGATCTTCGAGGTTCTGTTCAAAATAGACATTGATCAGGGTGTTGACCACGTCTCGTGCAACCACCGGATCGGCACTGTCGTAGCTGACGGAAACGATATTCGTGCCGGGCAGGGTGCTGAGCTTGAGTCCACCCTTTACCTCACCGATCATGCCCTGTACCTGCGCAGCCGGCATGGAATCGATAGTCGCGTTTTCCGGCTCCTTGTCGAACTCGTGCGGAAAAGGGCCTTGGTGCTCCCGCGAGAGTTGCTGAATTGTCCGGAAGATCACCTCGTTGCTCTGCATGTGCGCAAGTTCTGTCGGCATGCGCTCGTCTGCGGAGGACAGGGATTCCTGGATCAGATCACTTAACCCGAGGTTGGTCGCAGATGGATTGACGTCTACAGTAGCCGTGGCCTCATACAGCCGGACCCGCGTGCGCGAGTAGATGCTTCCGAGTACGGCACCGATCACCGTGAGCGCGAGGATCACCCACTTGCGCTTAAAGATGACGCGCCAGATGTCCGCAAGCGACAGGCCCTCCGTGGAAGACCGGCTTGCCAGTGGCGTCTCATTTTCAAAGCTCAGTGGCGGTGCATACTGCGTGCCGTCAACCAATGCTGGCATACCGAAAAAGTACCTGCGGACCTCAAGAGAATTTCTATTGAAGTTGTATCAGGTTTGACCGGCTGTTGCTCACTTTACAATGGTGGGGACGGACCCAGAGCTGCACCATCGCTTCATCGCTGGAAGCTCTCTCCAATTTGGGTCGATTTTCGACTAATTTGTCTTGACGCCACTTCCTGCCGTTGGTACCGGTCTGCTATGCAGCCGTACCTTGCCATACCGAGCCCCGCGAGATCTGCATCAACAGGATCAAGCAGTTGCCGCCATCCAAACGGACACCTCGCCTTTCCTTCACCTTTTTGAACCGGTAAGACCTAGCGCTTCACTGCTAGAACTACGGCCAAAACTTCGCACACATCCGCTGCTTAACCGGCGTTCGCGTTATCCGCAGGAGTGCGGTGTCTCCAGCGGAGTTCGCTGGTTTTGACTACGATCATGTATTCGTAGAAAGCCTGCAGGGTCGCGTAGGTCACCCCCGGTCCGCCATCCAGGAACGCTCGCCGCACCAGCATCATGTAGAGCCACTTGATGAGCGGCCGCCCCGGCAGCTTGTAAAACAAGGCCTTCTGATGCAGCCGCCGCTCATGAAAATCGGGAGACCGCAGCGCTTTGCTCCACCTCGGCTCCTGCAGGCCTTGCTGCAGGTAGATCAGTTCGGCTTCCATGCTCGAATACACATCGTGCTTCTGCAGCCAGCGTGAAATACCCTTTGAAAAGGGGTAGTGATCCAACGGGGCATGCAGGTCCTCCACCCGACCTATGACTTCCAGGACTTCATTGATCGCCCGGGTGTACTGGGCAGCTTCGGGGCGGATCAGCCTTATATAAAGAGGACTTATCTGTGCGTGCTTCAACCAATGGCCCCAGAAAAAATCTCTGCGGCGCACCCGGTAGCCCATGACTGCATCCTGCCCTTCTGCTGGCTCTCGGCCGGGTCCCTGCTCCGGCCACTTCACTGTGATTCCCCTGAGCTCTGCTGCCAGTGCGGGGGTAACCCGCTCATCCGCATCCAGTACAAACACCCATGGATAGCGGAAGCGGCAGCGCAACAGGGCTGCGTTCCTGTGAGTTGCGTAGTCGTCAAATACCCGCTGCTGTACCTGTGCACCGCAGCCCTCGGCAATCGCGACGGTCTGGTCAGTGCTGAACGAATCGAAGACGTGCACGTCATCGGACCACGCGACACTCGCCAGGCATCCCGGCAGGTCTTCTTCCTCATTCTTTGTCAGGATCAGAACGGACACCATCAGGCTGCACCACCCAGTCGCTCAAATCCAGGAACCAGATCGGCCAGCGCCTGTCGCAATCCGGCGACATCTTCCTCAAATCCGTGCTGCCGGATCCGCTCCAGCCCAGCCATTCCCATGCGCTGTGCCCGACCGTCGACATCCAGGACGTCCCGCAAAGCCCAAGCCAGCGCATCCACATTGCGCGCCGGATATACGCGTCCATTCACCCCGTCTTCCACCAGATCGGCCTGACATCCGACGTCATCTGAAACGATCACAGCCCGAGCGGCATTCATGACTTCGTTCACTACCAGGCCCCACGGCTCATGAACGGAGGGCAGGACAAATACATCGCACAGCGCAAAGTAGGCTGGCAGTTCGGTCTGGTTCTTGAAGCCAAGGAAGCGCACTCCTTCCCACCCCTCGGCATCATTTTCCAGCCGGCCGCGTTCCTCGCCATCGCCGATGATCAGCAGGTAGGGCCGTCGTCCTTCCTCGCAGATCCGTTTCCAAGCCGCGATCAGATCGTCGCAGTGCTTCCGCGGCTGCAGCTTCGAAGCAAACAGGATCACCGGACGCCCTGTGGAAAGCCCCAGCGACTTCCGCAACTGCTCTGTGCCCGCTGCTGCATCTCTTGCTTTTTGTTCGAAGAAGGCATTGTCTACGGCGTACGGCACCCGGTAGATGGGAATGTCATCACCGAGGTAGCGTCGCCAGTATTGTTTATTGGCCTGTCCGATCGCCAGCACGCCACTCACGTGACGGCGCAACAACCGGAAAAAGACATCCTTGGCCAGCAGCTTGGCTCCGGATCGTTCCCGGTCGTGCAGAGTAGACTCGGCCCGCAGCAGCACCGGAATATCCAGCATGCTTGCCGACAGAATCCCTCGCAGCGAATTGGCGGTGCTATAACCATGAATCCAGACTGCATCGAACCCACCATTCTGGATGGTCTCGAAGATCCGGCGATTGAGCGGCCTCGCAAATCCCAGTGGTGCGCCCGGGCCCACGTTTTGCGAAGCAACACTCGGCAGGAACTCGTACGGATAGCCTTCAAGAAGCGGAATATCCCACTCCACCTTGACGCCAAAGCCTTCGTCCACAAAAGCCCGTGAAGTGTGATCACTGAAGAAGTAGACATGCAGATCCACGTCGGCTTCGCGGGCGATGCGTCTCAGCAGAGGCGCCTGGTACTGGATCGGATGGCTCACGAAATAAGCGAGTCGTGCGACGTGTGACACGTTCCTGGTTTCCATCCTGCGTTTGGCTGCCGCCAATGCCGCTCCGGCCGACCTGGCAATGACCAGCCCGGCAGTGATCATCCGGGGCCGCTTCGCTCGTCGTTTGGAGCCGGCCGGCGAAGTATGATGGTAGCATTCAGCGTCGAGTCCCGGTCCGACTGGAAGATTTCTCGGCAGCCTACAATCCTGGTGCCTGGTGTCGCCGCAAAATCCCAATTCCTCCTATCCCGCTGCCGGCGACGCGCCTTCCGTTGATAGCAATCCCCTGGGAGTTCTCACGGCCAGGCGCGTCCTTATCTACCGCCTGGGCAGTCTGGGCGATACGGTGGTCGCTCTGCCCTGCTTCCATCTCATCGCCCGTGTCTTTCCCGATGCGCACCGCGCCCTCCTCACCAATATTCCGATCAACTCGAGGGCGCCGGCTGCTGCCGCCGTCATGGGTTCAGCGGGCCTGGTGCATGATTACATCAAGTATCCGGTGGGTATGCGCAATCCGCTGCACCTTGCCAAGCTTGCATGGACGCTGCGGCGATATCGGGCAGACATCCTTATCTACCTTGCGGCCCCGCGCGGGCCGGCTGCACTTTCGCGCGATCTTCGCTTTTTTCGCCTCTGTGGACTTCGCCGCATTTATGGCATTCCTTACGGCGACTTAGCAGAAAACCTGCTTGATCAGCAGACCGGACTGCTCGAGGCCGAGGCCTCCCGCCTCGCACGAACCCTCCGGCCGCTTGGAGACGCACGCCTTGAAGAACAGGGCAGCTGGGATCTGCGGCTCACTCCTTCCGAAAAGAATGCTGCGGCAGAGAGCACCCGCGGACTTGCCGATATGCCTTATATCGTCTGCGCTCCCGGCTGTAAAGCTCCAGCGAACGATTGGGAAGATAGCAACTGGAGCGCTTTGTTCCATCAGCTGTCCACCCGGCAGCCCGGCTACGCACTCGTTCTGACCGGCGCGGACAGTGACCACAGCCGCAATGAGCATCTGCGCACGTTCTGGCAGGGACCAAGCCTGAATCTGTGCGGCAACAGTCCGCGCGTAGCGGCGGCCCTGCTTGCTAAAGCGGTGCTTTATATGGGTCCGGACAGTGGTCCGATGCACATTGCCGCAGCTGTAGGCACACCCTGCGTCTCCATCTTCTCCAGTCGTCTCGGCCTGGGAAAGTGGTTCCCTCGCGGCTCGAACCGGCCCGGCACGCGGCACCGCATTCTCTTCCATCGCACGGATTGCTCCCCTTGCGGACTTGAGATCTGCGTTGCTGAGCGCAAGCGATGCATTCTAGCCATTACTCCTGAAATGGTGTGCGACGCCGCGATTGCCGGTCTTCAACTTGAACCTCAACCATCCTTTTCTGTTCCTGGACTATCTACTCGTACATAGCTTTTAGCGATCCGCGTCCCTGGCTACCACTATTGGGTGGCTCCGGTGACAAAGTCGTTAGTCCTTTTCGGGACATCCACAGGTAAAATCCAAACTAAAGTGACGTCCCCTAACCTGTCATCCCTCGACAAACCCGCTCCTAATATCACGCAGGTTGATCCGCCCACCAGCGCGGGCAGCCTTGTGGCCCGCCTGCTTATAGCGGCTGCGATCGTCGGGGTGGCAATTGCTGCGTACTTTTACTTCGGTAAGGGCAAGCCCGTAGCCACCGGGGATGTCGCGCGCATCTCGCTCTACCCGATTCATTCGGAAACCAGTGGCGGCGGTCCTGGTCCTGGCATGGAAGGCCAGGCTGAAGGCTATGATCAGCTGCTCGTCTTCGCCCAGGTGCACGTTCATAATCTCAGCAAAGATCCGATTACCATTACGGAACTACGGGGC
This sequence comes from uncultured Ktedonobacteraceae bacterium, assembly GCA_964657395.1. GTDB lineage: Bacteria > Acidobacteriota > Terriglobia > Terriglobales > Acidobacteriaceae. Next base: position 97,623 of record CAZZUX010000001.1, on the reverse strand, counting down.
AACGTTACCCTCGCCGAACCCGTGGATCCAGAACAGCCGATTGCAACGAGCCGTGCCGCAAGCCCGAACGATTTCAACCGGCTTTTCACTGCCTACCCGCAGCTTTCTCCGCTGCGCATGGATCCTCTGCAGCGCGGTACCAGCATTGCGCCCGGCGCCACAGCGGAGGGCCTGCTCATCTTCAACTACTCCATGACCAAGGACGCCTGGGACAAGCGTAAGCACTTTGCGGTGGTCGTCTCCTTCCGGAACAACGTTGGCATCGAGATCGACGGCACTCACTCCTGAGCGATCTCCTTGACGGGGCTTTACTTCAGCGACTACTAGAATGAATGAGTGAAGACGGCACTCATTGTGGGCGCGGGCATTGTCGGCCTTTCCACTGCGCTTGAACTGGCCTCCCGCGGCGTAGAGGTTACCGTGCTTGAGCGTGGCGAAGCCATGCGCGAAGCATCGTGGGCAGCCGCAGGAATGCTCGCAGCCGCTGACCCGGAAAATCCTCCACAACTTGCACGGCTGGCGCGCAAAAGCCTGGCCCTCTATCCGGATTACCTACGAAATATTGAGCAGCTTTCCGGCCACAACGTCCCGCTGCGAACTGCTTCCACTTTGCAGCTTTGCAGCCCCGGCCACGCAGATTCGGCTGGTCACATCGACGTAGCCGAGGCGCAGCGCCGCGTTCCAGGGCTGAACCCTGAGGTTGCAGGACCATTTCTGTGGCTCGATGAACAATCCCTCGATCCCCGGGACCTTTGCCTGGCATTGCCCGTGGCCGTCCGTGCCGCGGGAGTTCGCATCCTGGAACATATGGCTTCACGATCGATTTACTCCGAGACGAACGGCATCACCGTTGAAACCGCTCAGGGTCCGCTCTCGGCCGAATGCCTGATCGTGTGTACTGGTGCCTGGAGTGACCATCTTCCGGCGCTCCACTCGGCTCTTGTACCAAAGAAGGGACAGATGCTGGCCGTGCGGTTGACTCAATCCCCTTCACTAACTGCCGTTTTGCGGTCGCCCGAGATCTACCTGGTGCCTCGCGGGGATGGACGCATCATCATCGGTGCCACCGTGGAAGATGCAGGATTTGATCGAACCATCCATCCAGCCGCCACTGACTGGCTGCTGGAAAGGGCCATCGCTCTCTGGCCTCCGATCAAGGATGCCGCCATCGAAGAAGTGTGGACGGGATTACGCCCCGGTTCCCCGGACGGACTACCGCTTATAGGACCACTCGCACCATCCACTAGCCAACGAGGGCCGATCGGCAACGAGGAGACGTCATCAAACCGTCTCTGGATTGCTGCTGGTCATTACCGCAATGGCATCCTTCTGGCGCCTGCCACGGCAAGGCTGCTTGCCGACGCCATCCTTGATCCCGCTGTTCCGCTGCCGTGTGAGCTTAGCGAGTTCCGTCCGAATCGCTTCGCACCGGCACTCGCAGGCAAATCGTACACGGTTCACACTGATCGCACGAAACAGCCGGTGGGCTCCATGCATCCCCGGTCCCGGGCCATGCGTCCCTAATGGAGGCGCTTTCTGGACAGCACAACAAGCAGTGGGTGTATAGCCCGTTCCGGACAACTTGCAAACGGCCATGTCATGACAACGTGTGCAACGCTGCGCTATAACAGAGTTTTGCCGTAAGGCATTCCCCCACGCTTCACTGAAGGAGAAACACGAAATGGCGACAGCAGCACCAGCCAAGGGACTCGAAGGTATCGTTGCAGCCAGCTCCGGCATTTGCTGGATCGACGGTGACGCAGGAGTACTCTCCTATCGCGGCATCGACATTCACGAACTGGCCGCCAAATCGGACTTCGAGCAGACCACCTATCTCCTCTGGCACGGCAAGCTGCCCAATGCCACCGAGCTCGCCGCCTTCCGCAAGAGCCTGGCCGAATCCAGGGTCATGGACCCGCAGATGAACCAGCTCCTAGGCGGCTTCCCGAAGTCAGCCACGCCAATGGAAGTGCTGCGTACAGCGGTATCCCGCCTCTCTGTTTACGACGAGGACGAAGCCAGCAATGCGCATGACGCGAATGTCCGGAAAGCCTTTCGGCTGACCTCGCAGATTGCCATGGTAGTAGCCAACTACGATCGCATTCGCAAGGGCAAGCCGGTTCTTGAAGCAGACAAGACGCTGTCACACGCAGGCAACTTCCTCTGGATGTTGACGGGCGAAAAGCCTTCCGAGACAGCCACCAAGACCCTCGACATAGCGCTCATCCTCCACGCCGACCACGAACTGAATGCCTCGACCTTCGCGGCCCGCGTAATCGCCGCCACGCTCGCCGACATGCACTCGGCTATCACCGGCGCCATCGGCGCATTGAAAGGTCCTCTGCACGGTGGTGCGAACGAGGCTGTGATGCGCATGCTGCAGGCAGTGGACGCGTCAGGCGAAGATCCGGTCGAGCATGTCAAGAAGATGCTGGCCAACAAGGAGAAGGTCTCCGGCTTTGGCCACCGTGTCTACAAGACGGAAGATCCTCGTGCCACGCATCTACGTCGTATGAGTGAGGAACTGGGAAAGTCGTCCGGCAATCCGAAGTGGTTCGCTATGTCGCGCGCTATCGAGCTTTACATCAAGCAGGAGAAAAAGCTCAACGCCAACGTCGACTTTTACTCGGCGTCGACCTATACCACTCTGGGAATCGATATCGATCTGTTCACGCCGATCTTTGCCGTCAGCCGGATCGCCGGATGGGCCGCGCATGTGATCGAACAGCATGACGACAATCGCCTCATCCGTCCACGTGCCGACTACATCGGACCCGAATACCCTGCACCTTACATCCCTATCGAAGATCGTAGCTAAGCTCTACCGCAGCGACCGTCTAAGGCTGGCTGAGGCTGGATAAGCTCAGCCGGTGCGCCGGCACAGAACTTCTCCTTCAAGGCATGTATTATTTTTTTGACATAACGCTTATGCTGGGCTATCTTCAGCCATGTTAAATATATTTGACATTGGAGGGTTGTCATGGCCACAGGTCTTTCCTACCGGGAGAAGTCCCTTTACGCCTCGCTGATAGCGGAAATCATCGTGTATTTTCCATACTTTGTTTTGCATCACCAGAACTCTGTGAACAAGGTAGCGGGCATGATCATTTCGATCATCGTGCTGCAGATCATTCTGCAATCGATCATTGCGGCGTTCACGCGCAACCGGGTGACCGACGAACGGGATCGTTTGATTGAGCTTCGCGGCTATCGCGCCGGCTACCTGACCTTGGCCTCGCTGATGGTGTTAGGCCTTGGCATGCTCTGGTTTCATGCGGCTGTCGGCAATTTCCCGATCGAAAGCAGGATGATTGGCCTGCACTTTCTGAGCGTATTTTTTGGCATGCTGGTCATTTCGGATATTACGAAGACGGCGTCCCAGGTCATCGCCTACCGGAGAGCCATCTGATGCCGGCGATCCGGAACCAGGTTCGAGAACTTCGCGCACTACGGGAGATGACGCAGCAGGAGCTTGCTGATCGCATCGGAGTTACGCGGCAGACAGTGATCGCGATCGAACAGGATAAGTATTCGCCATCCCTGGAGACTGCATTCAAGGTAGCGATGACCCTGGGGGTCCCCATTGAGCAATGCTTTCAGTACGATCCTCGCGGCAAGCGGTAGGTGGATCGTTCAGATCGAAACCATCGGGTTAGTGAAGGCAATCAGGATCTACGAAAGCATGATGGCTGGCAGCAGATTCTGCCAGGATACGGCTAAATGCGTCCTTGCTCGCGAAGCGCCGCGATCTCTTCGTCCGTGAAGACGCGGGAACGAATAAGGAAGCGGACGCCCTCGCCATTTTCGAGCGAGAACATCCCGCCGCGGCCAGGGACTACGTCAAGAATGAGCTGCGTGTGCTTCCAGTATTCAAATTGAGGACCGCTGATGTAGAACGGCGTGTCTCCAAGTTCGCCGAGCAGCACGTCACTGTCGCCGACGACGAACTCTCCGCGTGGATAGCACATGGGCGAACTGCCGTCACAGCATCCTCCGGATTGATGGAACATGAGGGCTCCATGACGCGTGCCAAGCTTTTCCATCAGAGCTGTGGCTGCTTCTGTTCGAAGGACCTGGGGCGGGATCGTTCTCATCATGTTTTCAATAGTGGGTTTAGGCTGCAGGTGAGCCCAGGTCTCGGGAGCGAGACCCGGGACATCCGGTTGTTTGCTGAACGCAGAGGCTTGAGACCAACGCGAGTGTCAGCGGCAGAGCCGCCTACGCCCGTACGGCCAGTACCTAGAAGAAGCCCATAGCGTCCGGGCTGTAGCTGATGAGCTGGTTCTTGGTCTGCTGATAGTGATCGAGCATCATCTTGTGATTCTCGCGCCCGATGCCTGATTGCTTGTAGCCTCCGAAGGCAGCATGCGCAGGATAGAGGTGATAGCAATTCGTCCAGACGCGTCCGGCCTGGATACCACGGCCCATCTGGTAGGCGCGGTTCATGTCGCGTGTCCAAACGCCGGCACCCAGACCGTACAAAGTGTCATTGGCGAGGGCAAGCGCTTCGTCCTGATCATGGAAGGTCGTAACCGAGACGACCGGTCCGAAGATTTCTTCCTGGAAGATGCGCATTTTGTTGTTGCCTTTGAAGATGGTGGGCTCGACATAGAAGCCGTTCGCGAGATCGCCTTCCATGGTCGCGCGCTTGCCCCCGGTCAACAGCTGGGCGCCTTCCTGCTTGCCGATATCGATGTAGGAAAGGATCTTTTCCATCTGCTCACTCGACGCCTGCGCACCCATCATGGTGGTGTTATCAAGAGGGTTGGCCTGCTTGATCGCCTGGACGCGTTTAATTGCCCGCTCCATGAACTGGTCATAAATAGTGTCTTGAATGAGGGCGCGCGAGGGACAGGTACAGACTTCGCCCTGGTTCAAGGCGAACATGGTGAAGCCTTCGAGTGCCTTGTTATAGAAGGCATCATCCTGGCTGACCACGTCCGAGAAAAAGATATTCGGTGACTTGCCGCCCAGCTCGAGTGTGACCGGGATGATGTTCTGCGAGGCATACTGCATGATGAGTCGCCCGGTCGTGGTTTCGCCGGTGAAGGCGACCTTCTGAATACGTGGGCTGGAGGCGAGCGGCTTTCCGGCTTCAAGACCGAAGCCGTTGACGATGTTTAGCACGCCGGCAGGCAGTATGTCCGCAATAAGCTCAGCCAGCACGAGGATGGAGAGTGGCGTCTGTTCGGCTGGTTTGAGGACGACGCAGTTACCGGCGGCTAGTGCGGGCGCGAGCTTCCATGCCGCCATCAGGATCGGAAAGTTCCACGGAATGATGAGACCGATGACACCAAGCGGTTCGTGGTAGTGATAGGCAACCGTGGTTGCGTCAATTTCGGATATGCCGCCTTCCTGCGCACGGATCGCTCCGGCAAAATAGCGGAAATGGTCGATGGCGAGTGGAAGGTCCGCAGCCATGGTTTCGCGGATGGCTTTTCCGTTGTCCCAGGTCTCTACGGTCGCAAGCATCTCAAGGTTTTCTTCCATGCGCTGCGCGATCAGGTTCAGCATGTTGCTTCGCGCAGTCGTCGAAGTCTTGCCCCACGCGGCTTTTGCGGCGTGGGCTGCATCGAGGGCGCGATCGACATCAGCAGCGTTCGAACGGGCAATTTCGCAGAGGACTTCGCCTGTGACCGGCGTAACATTTTCAAAGTAAGCGCCGGATGCGGGCGCAACCCATTGACCGCCGATGTAGTTGTCGTACTGCTTGCGAATGGTTACAGGAAAGCCGTAGCGTCCGGGACGTATTGCAGTGGCTGTCGCCATGTGTTGCTCCTTCGGTCTGGATGGAAGCGTTCGGAATGGAATAGGATCCCCATTCTGCGTTGGCGGGATTTTAGTCCTTCGGCTTCAACTTTGTCATAGTGCAAATTCCGGATTGCGTTGCATCCGGAGTGCGTTCCGGGAACCGGTCCGACTTCAGCTGTTTACCGCGCCCTATGTTGAAGTGTTATTTCCAAGCAGCCCAGGCTGCACGAGCTATCCGAACAACCACGCAGCCACAAGCGGACAATCCTTAGAGCCGTCTTTTAGGTCACTTCAAACGGCCGCATCATGTCATTGTCTTCATGCTCAAGCATGTGACAGTGATAGACGAACTTTCCCTTGAACCCGGAAAACGTAACAAGAATTGAGAGTATCTCGCCCGGGCTGACCACTGCGGTATCTTTCCAGCCCTGTTCGTTTGGCTGGGGCGGCCTGGGTTGCCCTGAAAGCTTCATCGTTCCACCTATCCAGGAGCTGATGTCAAAGCCCTGGCGGCTGATGATGCGGAAGGCCACGAGGTGGAGGTGCATCGGATGAGCATCTTCAGTGGTATTGACGAAGCGCCACACTTCGGTCGCGCCGAGCTTCACTCTTTCCGTGACCGGATCGTCATACCCTTTCTCGTTGATTCTTACGCCCAGCGATTGTCCGCTTGCATCCATCTTCTCGGTCAACACCAGGTCGCGCGTCACCACACCCGGCGGAATTTCCAATGCTGGAAAGCGGGAAGCGTCGGGGAAGCTGAAGGCGACCTTCTGCTTACTAAGCGGCAGCCGCACGCGAAACTGCATCATTTCGTAAATCGCTTCGCGCTCCATCACTGCCATCCCGAGGTTCGGAAATGGCGCAGATGCGTTGTTGCGCAACGTAATGGTTTGATCTTCCATCCCTGTGAAATCGATCAGCAGATCGGCACGTTCTGCCCCGCCCATCAGTAATTGCTCCTGGGCGACCACTCGCGGCAGAAAACCGCCGTCCGTCCCGATCTGCAGGAACTTAACGCGTCTTGGCGCATCTGTCGGCTGCGTCGCTCGGTCGAAGGAGATCCTGAAGAACCGGGAGTTGGCGGCGTTGACAACGCGAAGGCGATAGGGTCGTGGCTCAACATCGAGATAGGGATAAATCGCTCCGTTGACAACCGGGAGAGCTCCATAGAATTCGGGCCCCCATTGGCCCGGCGGCAATTTCACACCATCATCATTGCTGGGCGAGTAGATCAACTGACCATGATCATCCAGCGCCTTATCCTGAAGCATGAGCGGGATCTCGTACTCGCCAGCGGGGAGAGACATCTTCTCTTCTTCTTCATCGCGCAGCAGGTAGAAGCCAGCCAGGCCGGCGTACAGATTCAGACGCGTGATGCCCAGGGCATGATCGTGGTACCAGAGGGAAGCGGCCGGCTGATCATTCGGGTAGTGGTAGCGAGCGGTATGACCGGGCACAAACCAGAGTTCCGGCAAACCATCGCTCTCCGGTGTTGAGCGAATGCCGTGAAGGTGGGTCACGGCGCGGACAGCCGGTGCCGGAGCCATCGCACCATGGATGTGCGGATCGATGGGAAACATGTGGGTTTTTGGCAGTTGATTATGCCAATCGACCTGGATGGGGGTGCCCGTCTTCGCCTCAATGGTCGGACCGGGATACTTGCCCTCGTATCCCCACAATCTGGTCGGCGGCAATTGCGAATGCAGCCGCTGCTCAAACTCTCGCATGCGGACCGAATAGGCGACGCTGCCCTTCCTGACCTCGAGCGGTTTGAGCTTTGCTGGAATGGGCAGCGGATCGATGTAACGATCGACTTTGTCCGGGGTTCGAAGCTGATGGTCGCCTTCGGCGCTTGCTAGGGCCCAAGCCAGCGACGAATGGCTGTATGCCGCAATTCCGGAAGCTAATGTTCCGGCTGATGTCAGGAATTGCCTGCGATTCTTCAGATCGGCTCCTTGAATGTCGGTTTGCGGGCAGCAGACAAGGTCAGCTTGCGAACATGCAATCTGCTGACCAGAACATAGCAGATTCTGGACTTGGAACAGAGAGCGTTGAGCGATTGCCCCGATGGTTTGTAGACGTAAGATCGTTCACCCGCCTGCTTGTTCACAGGGCGCACATTGCAGGCTGTTTACTCGCAAGAGCCTGACCGAGTCAGCTTCCTGGACGGCGCTCGCGGAATACCTGTGCTCGTAGGCTTAGGGCATTAGAATAGAAGTATGCGTCGCGTCTACATGGATTCGAATGCCACCACTCCGCTCGCCCCGGAAGTGTTTGCTGCCATGCAGCCCTTCTTTACCGAGCAGTTCGGCAATGCTTCCTCCATTCATTTCTTTGGACAACGCGCGCGCGCCGCTGTCGAGAACGCTCGCGAACATCTCGCCGCGCTCTTTCACTGCCGCGCTTCGGAGATCGTTTTCACCAGCGGCGGTACCGAGGGCGACAATCTCGCGCTCTTCGGCCTGGTCAAACAGGGTGATCACCTCATCACCAGCTCCATTGAGCATCATGCCGTGCTGCACGCGGCCGAGCGCCTGCGCGATCGTGGAGTTGAGGTCACCTTCCTGCCTGTGAATAGCGAAGGCGTCGTCTCTCCTGAATCCGTACGCAACGCCATCCAGCCCAACACCACCCTGGTCAGCATCATGATGGCTAACAACGAGACCGGGGCACTACAGCCCGTGTATGAGATCGGCCGTGTTGCGGCGGAGGCTGATATCTGGTTTCACACGGACGCTGTGCAGACTGCCGGCAAGGTCTCGCTCGATGTCAGCACCATTGGTTGCGATCTCGCGACCATTTCCGGCCACAAAATGCATGCACCGCAAGGGGTAGGAGCCTTGTATGTTCGCCGGGGCACCCAGCTTGAGCCACTCTTCTTTGGCGGCACTCACGAGCGTCAGCGCCGGGCCGGTACCGAGAATCTTCCTGGCATTGTTGCCCTGGGAAAGGCCGCGGAGCTGGCCCTGGCCGGGCTTGAGAACGGCGCAGCCAGCAGGATGGGTCGTCTGCGGGATCGCCTGGAACATGAGATGAGGGCCCTGGTCGATGAGTGCGGTGTGAACGGCGGCGCAGTTCCGCGCGTTCCGAATACGACCAACCTGTGGTTCGATCACCTGGAAGGTGAGGCCCTCGTCATAGCTCTTGATCTGAAGGGCCTGGCTGTCTCTGGAGGCTCGGCCTGCGCATCCGGCGCCGCTGAGCCGTCACACGTCCTTTCCGCCATGGGCCTGGCCCCGGCACGCGCTCGAGCGAGCCTGCGCTTCAGCATCGACAAGCACACGACCGAGTCTGACATTGACTTCGCTCTCGAGGTGGTTCCAGCGGCTGTTAAGCGCCTGCGTGAGTTATCGCCGGTGTACAAGCAACAGGCACCGGCAGTTTTGCCCACGCCTGCATCGATTGAGGCGCAGGTTTAATCCAATGGCTGTGATATCAACCGAGTCGATTCTGTCCCCGCAGATCGGAACCAAGACCATAGCCGTCGCCATGTCCGGCGGTGTCGACTCATCGACAGTGGCGGCCATGCTCCAGGCAGAAGGCTACAACCTGATCGGCCTTACGCTGCAGCTCTGGAATCAGCGTCGGCTGGCTGGCCGCGAAGGCATGTCCGAGCAGGTGCAGGGTCGCTGCTGCTCCATTGATGACGTCTACGACGCACGACGCGTGGCCGAAGACATCGGCATCCCCTACTACCTCGTCAACCAGCAGGATCGCTTCGAAGAGGCTGTTGTGAAGCCTTTCGTGAGCGAGTACCTGGCCGGTCGCACGCCGATTCCCTGCTCGCTTTGCAATAACCACCTGAAGTTTGACCAGTTGCTGCTGACTGCACGCCAGATCGGCGCCGACCTGATCGCAACCGGCCACTATGCGCGAAACGAGTACGATCCAAAGCGCAATCGATGGATTCTAAAGCGGCCAGCCGACAGCAGCAAGGACCAGACCTACTTTCTCTTCGGACTTACCCAGGACCAGCTCGCGCATACGCTGTTCCCACTTGGCAATTACACCAAGCCGCAGGTGCGCGACATGGCCCGTGACCACAAACTGGCGCTTGCCGGAAAGCCGGATTCGCAGGAGATCTGCTTCGTGCCAGGCGGCGACTATAAAAAGTTTATCGATGCTTACCTTGACGAGCAGGGCCAAACCGTTCCAGACACGGCTGGAGAACTAGTGACCGCTGGCGGTGTGGTGAAGGGCGAACATGCCGGCATCCACAACTTCACGGTAGGTCAGCGGAAGGGCCTTGGCCTGGCCTCGTCCGACCCGCTCTATGTCCTGCAGATTGATCCGCAATCTCACCGCGTTACAGTGGGACCAGAAGAAGATCTTCTGACAACCAGGCTCGTAGCGCGTCAACTGAATTGGATTACCGTTGAGACGCTAACCCGTTCGGTACGGGCAAGTGTCAAGATCCGCCATCGGCACGAGCCGGCAGCCGCGACCTTGGAGATGAATGGCGATGATGAGGTCAGCGTGACCTTCGACGAGCCTGTCCGCGCGGTGACTCCCGGTCAGTCGGCGGTCTTCTACCAGGGGGATGAAGTTCTGGGCGGGGGATGGATCGTCTGACAGACCGTCAAAATAAGCTGCTTAACGCCGCTCGGTAGCAACGCGATCCCGCACAAACCTTGCCGCAGCTTCCGGAGTGATCTCTGCCTGGGCAGTCGAGTCTATCGGCGTAGTTTCCCGGAACGGCGTGCCTGAGGTGCTGGCACTGTCTGATGCTGTGAACCCGGCTGTTGTACGCGTCTCAGTCGGCTTTACGGGACGCTGTCCGGGCCTTGCTCCCAGAGTTTCGATTCCTGCTCTCAGGCCAGCGAGAACGCCGTTCACCTGGCGCAGCGGACCTGCTATCGATTTCTCAACTGCAGCCGTGGCATTTCCAATGTTGTTCAGTGTGGAACTTATCATCGAGTCGACGCGCGCAGTCTGTCGGCTGGTGCGTGCAGCAGCATCGTTCACAACGTGACCGACATTTTCAGCCTGCGCCCGCAGGGTCCCGCTCGCGTCCACCAGGTTGCTGGTAATTGTCTTCACTTTTGGCGAGATGTCTTCAAGCAGCCCTCGGCTGGTGGAGATCACTGGCACAATGTGCTCTTCCAGGCGCTCAGTCAGCCCGAGGAGCTTCTTCTGCGTTTCGCGAAGGCCGAGGGCAATCCCGAAAAGAACAGCAGCCTGAAGGAGAACGCCTATCCCTGTCACGATCGTAAAGATCAGGGTTACTGTCTGTGCATCCATATGCATTGTCTTCAGGTCTCTCGTTCG
>CAZZUX010000001.1:56954-86501 GCA_964657395.1 uncultured Ktedonobacteraceae bacterium | reverse complement strand
GTGTAGTTCGTAAGTACAGACCGGGACAGGTTTTTCTCGCTGCGACCTGCCCCGGCAGGGGTTATATCAGGTTATCGCCCGGAGTCTCGCGATAGGTTTTCACGCCTGCTTCCACCGCAGCATTCACCTTGTTCGCCTGGTCGTTCACAGCCTGTCGACCATGTTCGATAGGCGACGCTCCGGCAGCATTGACATAGGCGTCCTTACTCGCGTCGACGGCGGCCGAGAACTTACTGACCTGGTCCGAAGCGACCTGGCGCCCGCGGTCGACATACTGATCCCACTGTGCGCGTCCGCGATCGACAAGGTCCTTGCTCTTGTCGACATACTGACCCACCTGTTCTTTACCCTTATCCACGTAGTTGGCGACCTGCGTTTTGCCTGTGTCGACCGCATCCCGTGAACGCTGCTTCACGTACTCCGCTTTCTCACGCGCCTGAGTGGCAAGTACATCGCGCGTCTCGTCACCCGACTTGGGGGCGTACAGCACGCCGATCGCCGCTCCTACGCCAAGCCCGGCCAAAAACCACCCAAAGCCACCCGACTGTTTATCTGACATGAAGCTATCTCCTTGCATCCGTTTTGTTTTCCGGCACGCGCCTGCATAGTAACAAAGTGTGCACCGCCGGACCAAACCTGGTCTGCTCCTGTAGAGATGCCCTGTAACGGCTTTTCGCTGCCAGCCTCTCTGATGGCGAGTAGATGAGGGTATCGATGTTGCGTTGACAGCCTGCGGCGAGTTGTGAGCAGCCTTCGCATCTGCATGCGGTAGCTTTGAAGATGACGTTTGCTGAAGTTCTGCCTATGAACAGCCCGTACCATCACCGCAACATCTTTTCACCAGCGGCCGCTTCCCTGTTTTGCGATTCCCGGAACAGTCCGTAGTATGAGCAGCAGCTAACTAAGAAAAAGAGAGCAATGACAGATACAAGCGCTGCCCGGCTCAGGGGTTATGTCACATTCACCCTGCACGCTCATCTGCCCTACGTCATCCATCATGGCACCTGGCCGCACGGGCTGGAGTGGCTGCTCGAAGCCGCGGCCGAAACCTACCTGCCGCTACTGCGTCTTCTGCGCAACCTGGAGCGGGACGGACTTTCGCTCAATGCCAATATCAATCTTTCGCCCATCCTGATCGAGCAGCTCGCTCACCCCACCTTCAAGGCAGAATTTCCGAAATATCTCCAACGCAAGCATGATGCTGCGCGTGAAGACGAGACCCTTTTTTCGCAGACCGGCGAGACGATCTTTGCGGAGACAGCACGCTTCTGGCAGCGCTACTATCGCCAGGCTCTGGACGAATACGAGGCACTCGGCAGCGACATCCTCGGCAGCTTCCGTTATTTCGAGGAGACCGGTCAGGTAGAGTTGTTCACCTCTGCCGCTACCCACGGCTATCTTCCGCTGCTCGGCAACGATGAAAGCTGCGTAGCCCAGGTCAAGACCGGAGTTGCCACGCATCAACGACACCTGGGCAAACACCCACGCGGTATCTGGATCCCGGAATGCGGCTACCGTCCGGCCGGCCGTTGGCAGCAGCCTGTCGCCTCTGCTGATGGACCGCAGGACACTGCTGATCGTCCGTCCGCTGACCGCGTCGGAACAGAGGAAGTCATTGCTTTGAGCGGCCTTCGCTACTTCTTCGTCGACACTCACCTGGTGAGGCAGTCTCTCAGGTTTACTCCATACGAGCAGCAGCCGCGGATTCTATCCGACCTGCTCAGCAGCAGCGATCTTCGCGACGTCTATCGGCCCTACTATGCGGATGGGCCGCTTGCCCAGCGCAACCCGGTTTCAGTGCTGGCCCGGGATCCTCAGACCGGCCTGCAGGTCTGGAGTGGCGAGCGCGGCTATCCCGGGGACGGCGAGTATCTGGACTTCCACAAGAAACGCTGGCCGGGAGGACATCGCTACTGGCGTGTCACCGACTCCCGTATCGACATGGCGCTTAAGCAGCCATACTGCCCGGAGCGCGCCATCGCCCGCACTGTTGCGCATGCCGAGCACTTCGCGGGATTGCTGCTGGATGCTCTCAGCAGCAGCATGATCGGCGACACACCGCCCATCCTCTCGGCGCTTTTTGACGCTGAGTTGTTTGGCCACTGGTGGTTCGAAGGTCCGCTCTGGCTGGAACAGGTCGTACGCACGCTCGACCGGCTGCAGTCGCCCGTCAAGCTGATTCGTGCGGGAGACTACCTGGAAGATTATCCGCCGAGCGGCTTCATCGAGATGCCGGAAGGCTCATGGGGCAAGGAAGGCAACAACAGCGTCTGGCTCAATGCGGACACGGCATGGACCTGGACTCACATCTACGCAGCCGAGGAGCGCGTGCGCGTCCTGGTCTCAGACGATAAGTGGCGCGACGGTGGCATGGGTGAGCGTATCGCAAAACAACTTTGCCGTGAGCTTCTACTGCTGGAGTCCTCCGACTGGCAATTCCTTATCACTACCGAGGCCGCGCGCGATTACGCCGAGATGCGCTTCTTGACACACCTGGACCAATTGAAAAGCCTGGAAAGTCTCTGGAATGAGTTCGAAGTAATTAACGGCCTCAGCAATGACTCATTGCAGAAGCTGATTGCCATCGAGGATCGCGACAACATCTTTCCCGCCATTGACCCTGGACTCTGGGCAAAGCGGGAGCCGGTGGAACGCTGACAAGCATCAAGGCACCTGGAAGCAGAAGAGGCCACCCGTTATGGATGGCCTCTTTTGGTTAGGGCAGCTTCTTTACTGGACAGCTACCTGGATGGTGACGTTGTGAGTCTCGGGGTTGGGACCGGTGGACGTACCGGTGATCGTGACTACGTTCGACGGAACTGCCGTGCCGGCACCTCCCGAACCGCCGCCTGCAGCGCTGATGACGTAGCTCGCCGCAGCCACTGCGCTGTTGTTGTTGCCACTGGAGGACGCGATGGCTTTCACCGTTCCTGAGCTTCCAATTGCGAGAGCAGCGGTGTACTTCGCGGACGACGTCGTGGGCGTGGAGCCATCCGTAGTGAAGTAAATCGTCGCTCCCGCGGTTGAGTCAGTAATGGTCACTGTCTGCGCTGTTGAGTAGGTGCCGCCAGCCGGAGAGAAGACCGGCGTCGCCGTCGTACCCGTGCTGCTGTCCCCGCCGCTGCTGCTGCCTCCACCGCCGCCGCAGCCGATGTTGGCCGTTAATACTACGAAGCAAAGCATGCCAAGCATCGAGCGCCAGTTGCGGCGCCGCGCTGGTATCCCAAGGAACAGGACACAAGCAAGCGCCGCGCCACCACCGCTTAGCCACAGGCGCAGCCTGTTGTTGCCGGCGACGTTGGAAGCGACATTGATCGTCACTGTGGCTGTCTGTGGGCCGTTCACCGTCACCGATCCCGGGTTTACAGTGCAGGTAATGCCAGTGATGGGGCTCGAGCAGGTCAGGTTTACTGCCGAATTGAAGCCGGCAATCGAATTCAGATTGACAGCAGCCGTTCCAGAGCTTCCCGCTGCGATCGTGACTGCGGCATTCTGCGTGGACAGGTTGAAGTCGCTCTGGTCGGCCGTACCGCTTGCTGCTGTTGAACTCGAGCCTGCGTAGGTTGTATCGCCCGAGTAGACGGCAACGAACTGGTTGGTGCCGCCGTCGCTGTTAATGCCGGACACACTGAAGGTGACGGTAACAACATCACCCGCTATGACTACCTGGCCCGGAGAGGCGGTCAGCGTAATCGAGCCAAGACTCGTTCCGTTGTTCAGGATCGTGACCTCGCCAGTCGGCGCCAGCGTGCCGGTTCCTGTTATGACCGATGTGAAGCTGAAGGCTGTTGCGTTGTTCGTACCTGTGGCAGGAGTTACCGTGAGAGTGGTTGTGGAATGCGTCAGGCTGCCCGCTGCAGTGCTGAATGCCGCCGATCCGGAAGTGGTGTTCCAGTTCGAGTCCCCGGAGTAGCTGGCAGTCACGCTTGTCACGCCTGCAGGAACACTGGGGAAGGTCACAGTAGCGATGCTGTAATTACCGGCACCCACCGTGCTGATTCCCGGGATCCCGCTGCCAGTGTTGAAGGCTGCAAGCGTAGCAGTCTGCGTCTGGCTGCCTGCCGTGACCGTAACACTTCCTGTAGGCGCCAGGCCTGCGCCCAGCCCGCAACCTGTCGGCGGAGTGGTGCCGGTTGCCTCAGCGTTGCAGAGCTTCACCTGTACTGTCAGGTTTTGCCCGGTCTGCTGTGCCGTCAGCGTTGGAACGACGTTGACCAGCGGCGTTCCTTTAATCACAGTGAAAGTGGTCGCAGCCGAGGTTGACGCGTTGAAGCTGGCGTCACCCGAGAATTTCGCAGTCACTGAATGGGGTCCGATCACGAACGTACCCGGGTTCCAGCTGGCTACGCCGAAGGCATTGATCGCCTCGGTCGCTGTGAGCGATCCATCCGTGAAGACCACGTTGCCGGTGGCCACGCCGTCGCTGTTCAAGCTGTTCACAGTGGGCGATGTTTGCGAAACGGCAGTGCCTACCGGCTGAGCTTCGATTGCTATTGAGGTCCCGTAAGGAACATTGGTCGCACCGGTGGCGATCACCTCTCCCTGGTAGTAGTTGAAAGCGTTCTCGTAGGTGGTGCTGTTTTCAGGATTAACAGTGATGCTCTGGGCCGTCGATGTGCTCGGCGCGTAGGTGCCATCCCCTTCGTACTGAGCAGTGATGTTGTAAGTGCCGCCCGGCAGGTTGGAGACTGTCGAGGATGGCGAGGTCACAGAGGCCACGCCGCTGGCCAGCGTTCCGAAACCGAGGCTCTTGTTGTTCGGTAACGGGGTGCTGCTGATGAAAGCGACATCGCCGGTTGCACTTGAGGACGTCACAGCGGCCGACAGCGTCACCGAAGCGCCATGCGTGATGGTCGTCGGGTTGACCGTCAACGCTGTTGTGGTGCTGGTAAAGCTCACCTTGTTCCAGTCGCTGACCAGGACGTTGGCATCGACGCTGCCAAGTCCCGAAGCCTCGTCATAACCGGCGGCGGCAGCATAGTCCTGAACTGAGTAGGTGCCACCGCCGGACGAGTCTGCCGTGCAGGCCGTCAGGTCGTACTGGCTGGTGGGATCACACGGCTCGTTGTTGCTGCCGGCGGTCACATCGTGGAAGGCTGCCGGGAACTGCTTCTGTAATGGATAGAGCGTGTAGTTCGCCTGGCCTTGCGCCCCGTATTTCTGAACAACCATTGCCATGATGCCGGCGAAGGCCGGTGCTGATGCCGAGGTGCCGCCAATGCCTGTCACAGTGGCAGGGGTCGACGATTGTCCATCCGTATTGCAGTCGCCCGGACTGGCGCAGATCGGGTAGGCGCTGTAATTAAACCCGTTTGACGCAAACAGCGAGACGTCGGGAATATCCCGGACAGTATCGGCCGGCGTAACGGATGACTGATAAGAGGGCTTGGCATAGCCGCCGATGCATTGGTTCTGTGGTGTCTGGCTGGTGCACGAACTGGCTCCACCGCCGCCGCCTTCAGGAGTCGGGCTTGCCCCGCCGTTTCCATAGGTCGCCAGGTTCAGGCCGTAGACGGAACCATTCCAGGGCTGCTCAGGAATGTAACCGGTAATGGAAGTTGTGGGCGTGGTGCTGGTGGTTGCAGGATTCCAGAAGCTGTTGAAGCTTGCGGGCAGACCATTGCTGGTGGGCGTGGTGTAGTCGCTGTAATAGAAGTCCGTGCCACCGACTGCAATGTTGTAAGGCGTGGAAGCCGTACCGCTGACAGACAATCCGTAATAACCGCTTGGATAGCACGCTTCGGAGCCACTGTCGCCGCTCGATACCAGGACCGTCTGACCCTGGGCCGCGGCCTCTTCCCAAATCTGGTTGTAGAAGGCATTTCCGCTGGCGCCCAGGACGAATTCGCACGCACCAAAGCTCAGGTTCAGCACCTGTGCCGTATCGTCATCCACGGCCCGCACGGTAGCCAGGTCGAGGCCATTGCTCAGCGCCGAGCTTTCCCCTACATACAGGTCGAGGGTCGCACCAGGGGCTACGGCACCGGATTGTTCGACATCGAGGTAGGCCTCAATTGAATCGCTGTTAACTCCAGGATCATTGCCGTCTACTGTTACCTGCAAGGTCGTCGCCGGCAGGTTGAAGAGGGTACGGTACGCGTTGAACAGCGTCGTATCTACGTTCGAATCATTGATGATGCCGATCGTGACGCCGGCTCCATTCGTTCCCGCTGTTAGCAGTGGCGCGGTGTCATATTCGACCGCAAGATCGCCAGGAGCGACATAGAAGAATTCGCTTGTGGTGCCTTCGGGATAGTTCCAGTTGGCAGTGCCTTTGTGCGTTTTCGGCGAGTAGGTACCGGTACCCAGCACCTTGGCGCTGGAGTGCAGCTTGAAGTTGTTCAGCGAAGCGATGCCTTTGATCGCCGGCTTCAGGGCTGCGGGAATCTGGATGGGGGTTGCGTTGGCATAGTGCGTCTCACCATTCACAACATAGGCATGAATGGATGTGCCAAACGCCGCCTGGATCTGCGCAGCACTTCCACCAAATTCAACGATGGACCGGCCGCGATTGATCTTGTTGACCGTCAGCCCCTGCGACTGCATCCAGGCCGTGACCTGCTGCACATCTGAGTCTGCCGGGCCGTACAGCTTGCCGAATTGATCCGGCGTTACCCACTTGTGATAGCTCGGCGAACTCTTGTCATTTGCACTGGCAATGAACTTCTTCAGTGCCTCTTCTCGCTCGGGAGGGCGCTGCAGCATCATCTGCACGCGTGGTGCCTGGAAGGAAGATGGGACCGCGCCGCGATCGTACTTCGCCTGCGCCAGAGGGTGAACCGTTCCTGGCAGAGTGACCTTCGAGGCATTGTCCACGGCCTGGGTGATCTGAGGGACAGCCGCCGCGACAGCTTCGGTCGTCTGCGCTGAGGCGTTCAAGGCCATGCCGGCTGCACAAATACTCAGGACTCCGGCGAAGAGCCTCGTGACACTGCGGGTTGCACGAAGAGAATGGTTCGACATGGCCACCTTTGAAGAAGTGCGTTGTGCGCGCTCAGTTGCCAGTCATCTCTCGAGGCCGGGCGCGGCGGCCCTCAAGTGAAGAAAGTGTACCCTCGACAGCCGCTTCGTGGCTTTACGGGAGAACGATTTTTTAACTAACCTGACAACCCCTGTGCAACGGGCGAGAGTTGTCGTGGATGACAACACCTGCATCCTCCACAAAGTTTCGGTACGGCAGAAGAAATACTGCGTCGCCCGCAACCGTGTCTAGCCGGAGTTTGACACTGCCCTGCCTCGCCGGTAGCTTCGGGATAAGTCAGGCGCGCGCCTTTGGTGCGTCTGCCCTTGGAGTTATTGATTTGCCAGTCAGCCGTTCTGCCCGCCTCCGCACACTCATTTCCCCGTTTACTCCAGCCAGCCTGATCCTGGCTTCCGTCCTGCTGGGAGAATGTTTCAGCCCCCTTCACGCGCAGACCGCGGCAGCGCCCGCGACCGACCTGGCCGCCCAGCAACTTGCCCGCTTTGAAAAGCGCGTTACAACGAAAGTGTTACCGAATGGTCTGACCCTCCTCGTTTGTGAACGGCCGGAAGCGCCTGTCTTCTCCTTCTTCACCATGGTCAATGCCGGCGATGCAAACGATCCAGGAGGTCAGTCCGGGCTTGCCCACATGTTCGAGCACCTGGCCTTCAAGGGCACTGAAGACATCGGCACCACCGACTGGCCTGCTGAGAAGGCAGCGCTTGCCAAGGTTGAGGCCGCGTACGCTGCCTACGACAACGAGTTCCGCAAGCGGGTCGGGCAGGATCCCGCGAAGCTCAAGCAACTGCACCAGGAATTTGCAGACGCTGTAGCAGCGGCACAGAAGTATGTGATCCCGAATCAATTTACGGCGATTGCTGAGCAGGCGGGAGCGACCGGCATCAATGCCTCCACCAGCCTGGACTCCACGCAATACTTCTGGAACATGCCCATCAATGCTTTCCAGCTCTGGGCCTATCTGGAAAGCGATCGTATCGCTCACCCGGTCCCGCGCGAGTTCTATAAGGAGCGCGACGTGGTGCAGGAGGAACGCCGGATGCGCGTCGATTCCTCGCCGACCGGTCGCATGGTCGAGCAATTTACAGAGGCTGCCTTCGTCGCTTCCCCCTATCACCGGCCAAACGTCGGCTTTGAAGCAGAGGTCAGCCAGCTTTCAGCAACAGAAGCAGCTGCCTTCCATGCCAAATACTACGTACCAGCGAATGTGGTCATCGCGGTTGTTGGCGACGTGAAGACGGCGGAAGCCATGCCGGTGCTTGAAAAATACTTCGGCGCCATTCCAACGGGGCCGAAGCCAGAATCCGACGTGACTCCCGAACCGCCGCAGATGGCTGAGAAGTCCGTAGTCATCCACGATCCGTCGCAGCCCTTCTATATTGAGGGCTACCATCGCGGTGACTACCTTGACCCCGACGACTCCGTGTACGACGCAATCAGCGACATACTCTCAAATGGCCGCACGTCGCGTATGTACCGTTCCCTGGTCCGCGATCAGCAGATTGCGGCGGAAGCTGCTGGTCTCTCCAACTTTCCTGGCGACAAGTTCCCCGGCCTGTTCGCCTTCTACGCCGTGCCACTGCCGGAACACACGCCGGAGCAGATGCGCGCTGCCATTCACAAGGAAATCGACAAGTTGAAAACGCAGGATGTGAGTGACGACGAACTCTCCATGTTCAAAACACGGGCCCGGGCCGGCCTCTTACGTGGACTCGGCGAGAATGAAGGGCTGGCCGAGCAGCTGGCCGAATACCAGATGCGATATGGCGACTGGCGCGAGTTGTTTCTCGAATTGACCAAGATCGACAAAGTGTCTAAAGCCGACATTCGCCGCGTGGCTAATCGCGTGTTCGTCGATTCCAATCGCACGTGGGCCAGCATAGAAACCGCGGCGCCTGCTGGCGGGCAGGCTGCACCAGCCGGCAAAGGAGAGAGCCAGTGAAGAACTCCATCACCGTCCTCTCGCTTGCACTCCTTGCTGGTACAACAACGTACGGCGTCGCCCAGAGTGGTTCTCCATCTCCATCCACACAGGTTCAGCCGTGGAAGTCGATTCCCATTCCACCTCTACCAGCATTTCATCCCGAACAACCAAAGCGGATTGTGCTCAAGAACGGCGCCATTCTTTTTCTTGAAGAAGACCATGAGCTACCTTTCATCGACGGCTTTATCGAGATGCGCGGTGGTGGCCGCAACCTGCCTGCCTCGAAGGCCGGCATGATCGACATGTATGGCCAGACCTGGCGTACCAGCGGCACTGCTGCGCACAGTGGCGACCAGCTCGATGATCTGTTGGAAGCGAAAGCAGCCAAGGTCGAGACGTCCGGAGATGTCGATTCAACATCCGTTTCCTGGTCCAGCCTCGCTTCTGACTTCGACCAGGTCTTTGGTATTACAGTCGACCTGCTGGAGCACCCCAAGTTCGACAACCAGAAGCTCGCGCTTGCCAAGCAGCAGGAGGCTGCGGGCATCGTGCGCCGCAATGACGATGCAGAGTCGATTGCCGGCCGAGAAGCAGCCAAGCTGGTCTACGGCCCCACCAGTCCCTACGGACGGCAGGAAGAGCTCGCGACAGTAATGAGTGTCACTACCGCTGATCTCGAAGCCTTCCACAAGAAGACGGTCATTCCGAATGGCATGATCATCGGCATAACCGGCGACTTCGATGCCGCCGCCATGGAGAAAAAGCTGCGTGCCGCCATCGAGGATCTTCCGAAAGGCGAGGTCCTGCCGACGCCGAAAGAAGACTTCGCTGGTCCGAAGCCGGGCGTCTACTCCGTAGACAAGGCAGACGTGAATCAAAGCAATGTCTGGATTCTTGGGCTCGGAACCAAGCGCGACAATCCCGACTACTACGCCCTCTCTGTCATGAACGAGGTATTCAGCGGCGGCTTCGGCTCGCGCCTGGTTCAGATTGTTCGGACCAGGATGGGTCTGGCGTACTCCGTGAGTGGCGCGTACGGAGCCTCGTACGATCATCCCGGCGTCTTCTACACCGCTGCGTCCACGAAAAGCACCACGACTGTTGAAACAGCGCAAGCACTTCTGAGCCAGATCGACGCCTTGAAAACAGAACCGTTCACGGATGCCGAGGTTCGAAAGGCTAAAGACCAGCTATTGAACAGCTTTGTCTTTCACTATGACTCGAAGGACAAGTTGCTCGCCGAGCAGGCGCGGCTGGAGTTCTACGGCTACCCGGCAGACTTCCTCACGAAGTACCACGATGCGATCGACAAAGTGACGCCGGCCGACATCGAGCGAGTCGCCAAGAAGTATGTAGATCCGTCTAAACTTGCGATCCTGGTTGTCGGCAACACATCTGCCTTCGGAACACCACTCAGCAAGCTGGGGCTCGTGAAGCCGATCGACATCACCATTCCTATGCCGAAAGGCATGGGAGCGCCAGGAGCAGCATCCCCTAACTCGCAGTAGACCGCGGCACAGGCTCAGACCTGCACTCCTTTAAAGGAAACGATCTATGCAACTGGCAATCGTCATCATGGCTGCGGGCAAGGGCACGCGGCTGAACTCGAGTCGTCCCAAGGTGCTGCATGAGGTCGGCGGCAAGCCTCTGCTCGCGCACGTGATCGCGACTGCATCGCAGATCGTGCCGCCTTCGGATATCTTCGTCGTCATCGGCCACCAGGCAGACCAGGTGAAGGCATCAGTAGAAAATGCGGGCGTACAGTTCATTGTGCAGGCGCAACAACGCGGCACCGGCCATGCTATCCAGACAGCGCAGGCGAGCGTGAAAGATTACGAGAACATCCTGGTGCTGTCAGGAGATGTTCCGCTGATCCAGCCGAAAACCATCCTTGCGTTACGCGACTTTCACCTGCAACAGCGAGCAGCAATGACCATCCTCACCGCGGAGCCCGCGGATCCAGTGGGCTATGGCCGCATCCTTCGCAACGATCCCACCAGGCCCGAGGTAGCAGAAATCATTGAGCAGAAATCGCTGAGTCCGCAGCAGATGCAATTGACCGAGATCAACTCCGGCATCTACGCCTTCGCCTCAAAACCGCTCTTCGCGCATCTTGGCCAGTTGCAGACAGACAATCCACATGCCGAGTTGTACCTCACGGATATGGCCGGCCTTCTGGTCGACGCTGGCGAGCGGGTTGTCGCGATGGTCGCGCATGACGCCACGGAGGTCCTCGGCGCGAACACGATTGAGGAGATGATGGAACTCGACGCTGCGCTCAGCCTGCGCAATGCGCGCAGCCTGATGCGTGCAGGAGTTACGGTCTTCCGTCCGGATACGTCGGTGATCAGTGCCGATGTGAAAGTCGGGGCAGACACCATCCTGGAACCTTATGTGCAGCTGCTCGGCCACACGGTCGTTGGTAGCGGCTGCCGCATCCGCTCCTACTCCGTGATTGAGGATTGCACGATCGGCGACGGCGTCACGATCCGGAATGGTTCCATTCTGACGAAATCTGATATCGGCAACAACGTGTTTATCGGACCCTACGCTCACATTCGTCCGGAATCATTTATCGGCGCAGGCGCTCACGTCGGCAACTTTGTAGAAACCAAGAAGACCCACATGGGCGAAGGTGCGAAAGCCAACCACCTTACCTACCTGGGTGACGCAGAAATCGGCGCACACACCAACGTCGGTGCCGGCACCATCACGTGTAATTACGACGGCGTGGACAAGCACCGGACGGTCATTGGGGAAGGCGCCTTTATCGGCAGCAACAGCGCCCTGGTGGCCCCGTTATCAATTGGCGACGGTGCTTATATCGCGGCGGGCTCCACGATCACAGAGGACGTGCCGGAGAGTGCGCTGGCGCTTGGCCGGGCACGCCAGGTCACGAAGCCGGACTGGGCGAGACACAAGCGCAAATCTCAGGATTAAGCCTCGGGAAGTCTAGGCAGCTTGTGCTTTTGATGAACCCTGTGCAGCGAGGATCGAGCGCAGACGAATGCGCGCCGCGAAAACGGTTCGCTCCACCTGCTGCTTGGACGTTTTAAGCACTTCGGCGACTTTGTCCGCAGAGTAGCCTTCCACATCACGCAGCAGGAAAACCAGTCGCTCGTTAGCCGGCAACTCCTTCACAGCTTCTTCAAGGTCGGTCCGCTTCACATTACGACCGGCGATGCCGATTGTAGAAGGAACGGGAGCTTCTGCTTCCTGATCAATCGGCAGTCGCTCGCGAAGCTCGTCTACCATAGCTGTATCTACTTGTTGCCCATTCGGTTCAGGCTGAGCCTCAAAGGCTCGCACAAACGTATCCTCAAGAACTTCCTCGGCCGCCATCTCATTCCCGGTCATGTAAAAGGCGACAGCAAAGGTGCGATGCCGATGCGTCTCGTATACGTCGCGCTGGCGTTGCTCCAGGGTCCGTTCCTGCCCCTGCTGCTCGACCATCCTCGACGACTCGCTTAGCGAAAACTGGCGTTCAAACTCGAACAAATCTTCCTCGCAGGGGGCAATCACAACATTATCTTGCAGGAGTGAAGCAGGATAGGAACTAGAGAAGAATCATTTACGTAACCCTCCTAGTATAACCGAGTACTATTGGCATCGAATGGGTAGCTCGTTACCAAGTTGTTAGCAGTTGCCACCAGTCGAAGCCGCGCTGCTTTCGAGGCTTAGACATCCATTGACTTTTACCCCGGAAGGCTCATTTTCTTCATCCGGGCGGCACGGTAGGATGCAAGACGAGCATGACGAAAGCAGTCTCCATATACGAGAGCGCCACATGGTAATGGCCGGCTCCGCACGCATACTCATCGTCGACGACGAACCCTATATCCGTACGATCGTCACCGCCATGCTGGAGCAGGCGGATTATCACGTAGTCGCCGTCGCGGACGGTCACGAAGCTATTGAAGTCATCCAGCGTCTGCCTGAGTTTGACCTGATCCTCTCGGACATCATGATGGCCGGAATGGATGGCATGACCCTGCTGGAGCGAACGCGAACCCTCCTGCCCGATACTCCCGTCGTAATGGTCACGGCTGTCAGCGATGTAGATGTTGCTCTGGCGGCCATGCGCAATGGCGCCTACGACTACCTGCTGAAGCCATTTCAGCAGGACCAGCTGCTGCCGGCTGTCAATCGCGCTCTCGAATATCGCAAGCTGCTTCTACAGAACGTCATGTACAAGCACAAGCTGGAAGAACTGGTGACGGCGCGGACACAGATGCTCAACCAGGCCATCACCGATCTTGAGCGCTCGTATGACATCACGCTGGAGGCTCTTGGCGATGCGCTCGATCTGAAGGACACCGAGACCGAAGGCCACTCGAAGCGCGTGACCGCCTACACCATAGCGCTGGCGCGAGCTATGGACCTTACCCCCGCAGAAATCCGGACCATCGCCCGGGGAGCGTTCCTGCATGACATCGGCAAGATGGCCATTCCCGATGCCATCCTGCTCAAACCCGGCAAGCTGGACGCAGAAGAACAAGCCACCATGCGGCAGCATTGTGCCCGCGGCTACCAGATGTTGCGGAAGATCCCGTTCCTCGCTGAAGCCGCGGAGATCGTACATAGCCACCAGGAACACTTTGACGGATCCGGCTATCCTCGTGGACTTCGCGGCGAGGACATCCCGCTCGGTGCCCGCATCTTTGCAGTGGCTGACGCCCTCGACGCCATCACGTCCGATCGGCCCTACCGACGTGCTCAGCCTTTTGCCAAAGCACGTACCGAGATCCGCCGCTGCGGCGGCACCCAGTTTGATCCCAAGGTCATTGACATCTTTATGTCCATGCCGGACCGCCTGTGGCAGGATCTTCGCGGCGAGATTGTCGGCGAAACACAGCGATTCCTGCCCTCGCTCTTTTCACTTGAACTCTTCAAACGAAAAAACAGGAACAGTGCTGTCCGCCTCCAGGAGAAAGATCTGCTCGAGCAGTTGAAAGCACTCCCACAGTGGCGACTGCTGGATGGCAAGATTGTCAGGGATGTGCAATTTGGCAGCTTTCCCGAGGCGATTCGCTTTGTGGAACAGATTTCGTCGGCCGCAGAAGAGCAGAAACATCACCCTGACATCGACATTCGTTATGACCGTGTGCGGCTGTCGCTGGTGACACATGACAGCGGAGGAATCACAAATAAGGACATCACTCTTGCCCACACGATCGATAGCACTGTGAAGCCAGCGCTGGTTGAGTAGTCTTACCACGACTCATTCATACTCGAAGAACTCCATCTGCTCTGAGGTCACTTCAAGATCAGCCTCCACCTCCCGCATACGCGCCAGTGTGTGCCGGTTCCACAACGCGACCGCGATGCCGCCGAGCGCAGCGGAGGAGATGACCAGCAGACCTGTAGCCCAGCGCTCGCGACGTGGAACGCGGGCAACTGTTTCATTCCATAGGGCCGCTGCTTTCCTGGGCGTAAACATGTTCAGTGAGATGCCTCGCTTGCGCTAGGGTCTTTTCGAAAATAATTCAGGAGCGACGCAACATATTCCCGCCATCTGCGTCTATTGAAATATAGAGATTGCGCGATCTTGATATATGGGTTACCGTAGAACAAGATCACGCAGGGCAAGATGGTTTGCCGATCTAGACATTTTAAGTTGCGTCACTGGCCTCCCGGCATGGACAAATTACCGTTCATGCCGCCTTTTTTTTGCCCGTGCGATTGTGAGTCCGCGGCACGTTAAACCTGATCCTTCCACTTGCCCTAAACTATCCTTATGAAGCAGCTACTCACCCTTCTTGGCGTCGGCCTTCTGGCCATTGGCGCTTCCGCACAATGGTCGAATCCGAGTGACGACGTTCCGGCTTATCACGCGACCGCACCCGCAGCCCACGAAGATCTTCCAAAGATCCTGACCCCTGAACAGCTGAAGGCTCAGCACTATAACCTGGATTGGGAAAGCAAGGTCTATGCCGATGCTGCGAAGGTACCCGGCGTTCTTTACCAGCTCCCCTGCTTCTGCCGCTGCGACAAGGCCATGGGCCACAAGAGCCTGCGCAGCTGCTTTGAAGATACACATGGGGCAGTCTGCTCGACCTGCGCAAAAGAAGGTTATTACGCTTATATGATGACCAAGCAGGGTAAGAGCGTGAAGCAGATCCGTGAGGGCATCCTGCACAAGGAATACGAAAGCATCGATTTGATGACGATCAGCTAGGTCGCTTCCTCAGAGAATGTTAATTGCACGAGCAGCCAGAACAATTACGGTGGCTAGAGCTATGGATGCCTGCACCATCATCAGCAGCTTTGCCCAACGGGAAAGCACGGGTACGTCTGTCGGCGAGAACGCCGTGCTGGTATTGAACGCGAGAAACAAATAGTCCACAAAACCCGGATGCCACCCATTGCGGGAAGATGCAGCCTGGTCTTCCGGCAAAGTCATTTGTGGAAACAGGAATGCGCCATCCACGTGCCTTTCACGAAGATCGCGCTGGTTCGGACCGCCGCCATCCAACCGCCAATACCACGAAGCAAACACCAGGATATTGCTGATCCAAAGGATGGCTGCTGACTGTAGCAGTTGCATTGGCGTCTCGCGGTGCGTCGGCAGCCCGGACAGAAGCGCGAACAGCGACCAAACCTCATCCAGTGTCACAAGCGCGAGGGTGAGATATCCAAGCCATTGGTTCAAGTCGGCCTGCCCCAGGCGTCTTGCCAGAACCAGCGAGAGAATAAGAAGCGCAAGCAGAACAAGCAGAAGCCAGTCCGGTCCGGCTGTCATCGATTCCGGCAGCGCCAGGTGCAGTCCGCCAAGTGCCAGCAGTGCAGTGATGGCCGGCCAGCGAGGTTCACCATTTCGAACTCTCGTCTTTGGTTTGACTTGCGACATAAAGGCATCTTAGTCGTAAGCAGCTCTCGCACCGTACTGCCGCAGTGAGCAGGTCCCGCTGCGATCCTGAAGAGGTAACAGAATGCCCGTTCCGAACTACAGCGTGCTCAAGGGAATTGCCACCGCCGGCCGGGTCGCCAGTGGCAACAGCCCTCACTACCTCATCACTGTGAACGCAGCAGGCGGCTCGTATACGGTGGCCGTCAACATCCAGTCCACAGACGGATCAGAGGTCCTGTACCGCATCGACAATTCCTTCACTCCCCCGGACGCAAACGCGCTCGTTGCACTGAGTCCCGGGATCACGGCTGTCCCAAGCAGCCCCGGCGGTCTCGCGCTCGACTATGTTCGGGAACAAATCAGCGGCAGCCCGATGGTACAGCGCTCGCAGATGTCTCTCCTGCCATCGCCGGACAAGCCTGGTGGCGGTGCGCTGAATGATGCTGTCACCGCGCTGGTCCAGCAAGTCATTGAGCAGGCAGGCGAACTCTATGCTTTCGGGAGCAGCTATGCCGATGGAGGCGTTACAGATGGCATCCACAACATCCACATGAACCAGGGGAATCCCGCAGGCAGCTTTCAGGCCGATAACGGGACTTGGCAGGATGGCGGTCTCTTCCTCTACCTGCGGGCTGCCCAGTCTTGGAGTGCGGTGTTTCTCGCCTTCCAGACCGAAGTATGGACGACCGACAATTCAGGCAATGTGCATTGAAGGCTTGAGTCGCCCGGGAGCGGAGACAGTGCGATTCGCGTCCTGCCGGCTCACCGGCCCCGTGGAGCCGCGGACAATCAACACAGTCGGTATCGGAAACTCCCGCTGCCGTGTCGCTTCACTCGTGGACTTGACGGCTGACTTGAGTGCCTCAAACGCACCGTGAGCCAGGTCCTTGCGGGACATCTGGATCGTTGTCAGTGTCGGGTTTACAAACTCGGCCAGGTGAATGTTGTCGAAGCCTATGATCGACACATCTTCCGGCACCCGGATGCCATGCTTCGCCAGCACGCGCAGGGCGCCGATTGCCGTCATATCGTTCGAGCACATCACGGCAGTTGGCCTGCGCTTCAAGGTGAGCAGCTTCTCCATGGCAGCCATTCCACCTTCCAGGGTATGGTCGCCCTCGACAAGCCAGCTGCCCTCCTCCTCCAGACCGATGCCTGCCAGTGCGTGACGGAACGCCTCTTTGCGCAGGGCAGCAGATCGTTGCCGCAGCGGTCCACTCACAAAGCCGATGTCGGCGTGGCCGAGTGCCGACAGGTGCTCCACTCCCTGCTGGATGCCAGTCTGATAGTCGACGCGCAAGGTCGAACTCAGCGGACTGTTCAGCGTCATGTCTACGAAAACCATCGGGATCGCCCGGTCAGCCAGCCGATCAAGGAGCGGAGCCTCGATCCCGAATGTCATCACGGCGACGCCTTCCACCTTCCGCTCGAGCAGCCTGCGGATGCAGACCTCCATGCGAGCAGGATCATTACTGGTGGAGCTGATAAGAATGTCGTAGCCGTTCCTGACAGCAATATCTTCGAAACCCTGGATAAGTTCAGGGAAGAACGGATTTGTGATCTCGGAAATCAGCAGGCCGAGCAGTTTACTCTTGCCTGATACCAGCGCCCGCGCCTGTGTATTGGGATAGTACTTGAGCTGTTCTACGGCCTTCCAGACGCGTGCGGCCAGTACTTTGTCCACGGTGGGCACGCCATTGATCGTCCTCGAGACGGTAGCGATAGATACACGCGCCCGCTTGGCTACATCGCGTATATCAAACCGGCGGGAAGAGTCTGAAGAATTGCGGCCTGGTGAGCTTGGCTTGGAGGTCATCCGTGTCTCTTGACCTTGTCAGGATAAAGCAGATAAGGTCACAGCTGCACGCAGAAAACGTTTCCAGCATCGCCATCTACGCCATGGCGCGGCGCGGTCGCATCTGACGTGAGCAATCTTGAGGGTCGTTACTGATGATGCTCAAAGCCTTGAGGGCTTCGGTCCTTGATGCCAATCTCGAACTTGTCCGTCGCGGCCTCGTTCTTTATACCTTTGGCAACGCCAGCGGCATTGATCGCGCCTCCGGCATGGTCGCCATCAAGCCCAGCGGCATTCCCTATGAAGAACTCAAGCCCGAACACATGGTCATCGTCGATCTTGAGGGAAACCTCGTCGACACTCAGCTGCGTCCATCTTCCGACTTGGCGACCCATCTTCATCTTTACCGCAATTTCCCGGAGATTGGTGCAGTGGTGCACACCCACTCCGAGTATGCGACGGCTTGGGCGCAATCCGGACGGCCCATTCCACCCTTCGGCACGACGCACGCTGACTATTTCCACGGACCCGTTCCAGTGACAGAAGATCTGACCGACGAAGAAATTAACGGCGATTACGTACTGAATACCGGCGTTGCTATCACACGACGCTTTGCCGGCATGGATCCGCTGGCTGTTCCGGCTGTCCTGGTGGCGGGTCACGCACCTTTCTGCTGGGGTTTGACGCCACACGATGCCGCCCACAATGCCGTCGTCCTGGAAGCAGTTGCACGGATGGCGTTCACGACTACTATGCTCAATGGTGACGTCAAGGGTGTCTCGCAGGCCTTGCTGAACCGGCACTACCACCGCAAACACGGCGCAAATGCCACCTATGGCCAGCCCAAGTGAACGACATGGTTACCAGCCTCTCCATCAGTGACCGCGCAAGCTGTACCCGCGCACCTATAGAATGCGTTTGCTTGGAGTCCATGCTGTGACCATGAGGCTGACCTGTTCATGCTTTTGACCGCGCTTACCAACAGTGCCATGAAGACACTGCCTTCTCTTCTCCTGGACGCAGCACCGCGGTCCCTTGCCCACCTGGATAGCGTCGATATCCTGGTCATCGGCATTTACTTTGCCATCGTCATTTTCATCGGCTTCTACCTTAAGGGCTCCAGCAACACCAGCGAAGACTTCTTCATGGCCGGCCGCGAAATGACCGCCTGGATCGCCGGCCTCAGCTTCGTCTCCGCCAACCTTGGATCGCTTGAACTGATGGGTTGGGCCGGCTCCGCCTACCAGTATGGCATCCTTGCGACGCACTGGTACTGGATCGGTGCTATCCCGGCGATGCTCTTCCTCGGGATCGTGATGATGCCCTTCTACTACATCTCGAAGGTGAACTCCGTGCCCGGCTATCTTCACCTTCGCTTTGGTGATGGAGCCCGCGCTGTTTCCGCGGTCAGCTTCGCGTTCATGACCATCCTGATGAGCGGCGTCAATATGTACTCGATGGCGCTGGTGATGAAGGTGGTTCTGGGCTGGAACCTGAACTTCAGCATCTGGGTGTCGTCGATCACGGTCGCTGCTTACGTTGCCCTCGGCGGTCTGAAGTCGGCAATTTATAACGAGGTGCTGCAATTCGTTCTCATCTGGGTCGGCGCTGCGCTGGTGCCGATCCTTGGCCTGATCGAGGTAGGCGGCTGGCGAAATCTTGAATCGCAGATCACCACCAACCTGCACCGCTCCGACTACGTTCACATGTGGTCGACTCTCGGCCACTTCAAAGACAACCCCATGGGCGTGCACTGGAGCGGGATCGTCTTCGGTCTCGGCTTTGTCATCAGCTTCGGCTACTGGACCACTGACTTCCTTGTCGTGCAGCGCGTGCTCGCAGCCGACAGCATCCGCTCCGCCCGCATGGCTCCGATCATCGGCGCGGCCTTCAAGATGATGACGCCGTTCATCGTCATCCTGCCGGGCCTGCTTGCGCTTTCCGTGCTTCCCTTCCACCTTGTCGGCGAAGGCGTTGCCGTGGCCACGCACCAGCACAGCTATAACGAAGTGCTGCCGCTGATGCTGGTTCGCTACTGCGGTCCAGGCTTGCTTGGCATGGGCGTCACGGCATTGATCGCCGGCTTCATGTCCGGCATGGCCGGCAATGTCAGCGCCTTCTCGACTGTGTGGACCTATGACATCTATGGAGCGTTCCTGAACAAGAAAGCGACCGATCGCCACTACGTCGCGATGGGCCGCTGGTGCACACTTGTTGGCGTACTGATCTCGGTGGGCACCGCCTACCTGGTACAACACGCAGCCAGCATTATGGATTATGTGCAGGCACTCTTCTCGTTCTTCATCGCACCGCTCTTCGGCACCGTCATCCTCGGCATGCTGTGGAAGCGGGCTACCAAGGCTGGCGGCTTCTGGGGCCTGCTCGCCGGCACTGCCACATCGATCAGCCTGTGGGCATGGGTGCAGAAAGATCCATCCGCCCTGCGCTACGTCACCTTTTCACCTGACGCGCAGGGCATGGCGGAAAACATCTACCGCGCTCTATGGGCGTGGACAGTATGCGTTATCGTCACAGTTGCCGTCAGTTATATGACCAAACCGAAGCCCCTGGTCGAACTCGAGGGGCTGGTTTACGGCGTGACACCGCTGCCGGAAGAACATGACGACCACTGGTGGCAGAAACCCATCATCTGGGCGTCGATCGTCGGCGTCATCTTTATCGCACTCAACATCATGTTCTGGTAGGAGCAGCTGCTATGTCATCGGGACGCGAAACAATGTCGATCTGGTTCTTTTGCGGTGTGATGCTGCTTGCCTACGGACTCATCATCTTTGCGACTGGTTTGTACGAGTTGTCGCACCCGCTGCTTCATCCACCCGCTCTCGCCCATCTGCATGCACCCATCTGGTGGGGTGGTCTGCTCGCCGTGGCTGGCCTCGCTTACACGGTCCGCTTCTTTCCCAGGCGCCAGTCTCACCTTTAATCCTGCAACAATGTGTCGACGCATCACCTGATAAAGGATCAATGAATCATGGCAAGCAAACTGACGTTCGGTGTCATCGTAGGCAATCGAGGATTCTTCCCTGACCACCTCGCCAAAGAAGGACGTGAGGAAATCCTGCGTGTCCTCGATGCAGCCGGCATCAAGGCCATCATCCTCACTCCCGCGGAGTCAAAGTTCGGCGCAGTCGAAACGCCGGACGAAGCTCGCCGCTGTGCTGACCTCTTCCGTAAGCATCGCGACGAAATCGATGGCATTATCGTCACGCTGCCTAACTTCGGAGAAGAGCGCGGCATCGTTGATGCCATTCGCTACTCCACTCTCAAGGTTCCCGTACTGGTGCAGGCCACGCCCGATCGCCGCGACGACATGAAAATCTCCGATCGCCGCGACAGCTTCTGCGGCAAGATGTCCGCCTGCAACAACCTGATGCAGTACGGCATTCCCTACTCGATCACAGCGCAGCACACGGTTTCACCAAGCTCAGACGCCTTCAAGAAAGATCTTGCGTGGTTCTCTGCCATCTGCCGGGTTGTGCGCGGCTTCACCAACCTGCGCATCGGATCGATCGGCGCCAGGCCAGCGGCCTTCAATACTGTCCGCTACAGTGAGAAGCTGCTGGAACGCGCAGGCATCTCGGTCGAACCGATCGATCTTTCCGAAATCCTCGGGCGCATCGACCGATTGACAGACACCGATGATGCGGTACAAGCCAAGCTCAGCGCCATCAAGAAATACGTCACCACCAGCGGCATCCCTGAGCCGGCATTGATCAAGATGTCGAAACTCGGCGCCGTGATCGAAACGTGGATGGCGCAGACTTACTGCACTGTCTCTGCCGTGCAGTGCTGGACTGCGATGGAAGAATACTTCGGCGTCGTGCCATGCACCGTCATGAGCATGATGAGCGAAAATTTGTTGCCCAGCGCCTGCGAAGTCGATGTAGCCGGCACGCTGAGCATGCATGCGCTCGCGCTCGCCTCTGAAACCCCCAGCGCTTTGCTCGACTGGAACAACAACTATGGCGAAGATCCCGACAAGTGCGTCTGCTTTCACTGCTCAAATCTTCCGAAGCATTTCTTTAATGATGTCGTTATGGATTTTCAGGCCATCATCGCGGGGACCGTCGGCAAGGAAAACACTTTTGGCACCTGCGTCGGCCGCGTGAAAGCCGGCGCCATGAGCTACCTGCGCTTCTCGACGGATGACTACACCGGCACCATCCGCGGCTATGTCGGTGAAGGTGAGTTCACCAACGATCCGCTCGAAACCTTCGGAGGCGCCGGGGTCGCTCGTATTCCGAAGCTGCAGAAGCTGCTGCGGCTAATCTGCGAAAAAGGCTTTGAACACCATGTTGCCGCCAACTTCTCGCAAGTCGCAAGCCCTGTCTACGAAGCCGCCACCCGCTATCTCGGCTGGCACATGCATTACCACGAGAATCCTGCAGAGTTATAGGACGAACCTGCCTCCGGCCGCGTCTGCGGAGCGAGCGGTGTTTGCCACACGGGCCATCTATCAAATCAGAGGCATATACCGTTTCCCTCTGGTTTGAGGTTAACGCCCATACGGCGAGTATCGCTGCCCGCGAAGGCGCCCCCGGAGGCAAAGCGAACTAAGCATCTGGAGAGACATTCATGGCGATAGTGGCTGGTGTAGATTTTGGAACGTTGAGTGTCCGGGTGACGCTGCTGGACAGCGGGCGCGGACGTCTCGGCACGGCGTCGGCCGAGTATCCCTTGAAGCGCAAGCGCGAAGATCCGGACTTCGCCACCCAGTCGCACCAGGACCAGATGAAGGCGCTGGTAAAGGCAACACAGAAAGTTCTGGCTGAAACGCATGTCGATGGACACTCTGTGGTCGCCATCGCGCTGGACACCACGGGATCGAGCGTAGTTCCCGTCGACAGCCGCATGCAGCCGATCAACGATTACTATCTCTGGTGCGACCATCGCGCGAAGAAAGAAGCACAGCAGATCACAGCACTCGCTCACCGGGAAAAGCTCGAAGCCATCGAGTGGTGTGGCGGCGTATATTCGCACGAATGGGGCTTCGCCAAGCTGCTTCATTTCCTGCGCAACAATCCTGACAAGCGCGAGCAGTTTGCCAGCGCCTTCGAACATTGCGACATGGTTGCGGCCACACTGTGCGGCATTACCGACCCGAAGCAGGTGAAGCGAAGCATTTGTGCCATGGGACACAAGTGGCTCTGGAACGAAAGTCTCGGCGGTCTTCCGCCTCAATCCTTCCTGTCGAAGCTCGATCCACTGTTCGACGGCGTCCGCGAAAAACTAGGCGGCGAATACCACACATCCGACTCACTTGCGGGCCATCTCTCCGCGCAATGGGCCGAAGCGCTCGAACTCGAAGCCGGCATTCCAGTTCCGGTCGGTGCCTTTGACGCACACTGGGATGCGATCGGCGCTGGATGCAAAGAGGGCGATGTCGTGAACGTAGTCGGCACCTCGACCTGCATCATCGCTATGCAGCGCGACAATCGCCTGGTCCCCGGCGTTTGCGGTGTCGTGCCCGGCAGCGTGCACCCTGCTTTCACAGGTGTGGAAGCAGGCCTGTCCGCCACTGGCGACATCTTCGAAGCCATTGCAAAGCGTGCCAATACCAGAGTCGCGGAACTCAGCAAGGGCCTTGAAGAGTATCGCGCAGGCCAGACAGGATTGCTTCGGCTGAGCTGGGACAATGGCGATCGCACGGTCCTTGTCAATGCAGAACTCGGTGGCATCACGCTTGGATGGAACCTGCTGCACACCGCGCAGGATGAACTCTTCGCGGCCATCGAAGGTACGGCGTTTCATACGCGCATCATCCTCGACCGCATGGCAGAGAACGGCGTCCCCGTCGACCGGGTCATCAACGGGGGCGGCATTCCGCAGAACAACAAAACCCTTAACCAGGTCTACGCTAATGTCCTTGGCAAACCAGTCCTTGTGCCGAGTGGAACGCCCACCAGTCTTGGCTCTGCCATCTTCGCATTCGTGGCCGCGGGCGTCTTCCCCACTATCGAAGCCGCCCAAGAAAAGCTATGTCTGCCCCACGTCACCTATGAGCCGGAGCCGTACGCAGTCGCGGTCTACGAACGTCTCTACCGGCACTACCGCAACATCTATTTCGCACTGGGGACCCGCAGTGCAGCTGCTATTCCACTGGGTGACGTGCTGCCCGAGCTGCGCCTGATTGCTGCGGAAGTTCAACGGCAACACACTCCGCTGCTAACGGCGTGATACAAGGGCAGGCATGAAGCTGTTAGGAATCGACATCGGCACCG
Organism: uncultured Ktedonobacteraceae bacterium; assembly: GCA_964657395.1. Taxonomy (GTDB): domain Bacteria; phylum Acidobacteriota; class Terriglobia; order Terriglobales; family Acidobacteriaceae. The sequence goes on along the minus strand of CAZZUX010000001.1, from coordinate 62,711 downwards.
GGGGTACACGCGCTCTGCTCATCAACGAGCAGGGCGGCGTTGTGGCCTCTGCGATCCACGAACATGTTCCCTTCGCTTCACCGAAGCCAGGCTGGGCTGAGCAAGACCCTGTCGACTGGTGGCATGCGGCACAACTTGCCATTCGCGCGGTGCTCGAAAAGAGTGGAACGCCTGCAGATCAGATCGGCGGCGTCGGCCTGGCAGGCCAGATGCACGGCGCTGTGCTACTGGATGAGAACGACCAGGTACTGCGGCCCGCGCTCATCTGGTGCGATCAGCGCACCGCGCCTGAATGTGACTGGTTGAACAAGACTGTCGGTGCCGAGCGCATCGTTCAGCTCACGTCCAATCCCGCACTTACTAATTTCACGCTGACCAAGCTGCTCTGGGTGCGAACACACGAGCCGGAGCTATGGAAGCGCTTCCGCAAACTGCTGCTGCCCAAAGATTACGTGCGCTTCTGCATGACCGGCGTGCACGCTATTGATGTTGCAGAAGCCTCCGGCACACTCCTGCTTGACGTGGTAAACCGTTGCTGGTCGCAGGAGATGCTTACCGCCACCGGCATTCCTGCAAGCTGTCTACCACCCGTGTATGAATCGCAAGAGATCGTCGGGCACATCACCGAAAAGGCCGCCGCACTCACCGGGCTGCGCGCGGGAACCCTCGTCGTGGCCGGAGCCGGAGACCAGGCAGCAGGCGCTCTTGGCATGGGCATCGTGCGACCCGGCGATGTGAGCGCCACCATCGGCACTTCCGGTGTCGTCTTTGCCGCAACAGACAAGCCTTTCCTCGAACCGCACGGTCGACTGCATACGTTCTGTCATGCCATTCCTGAACGCTGGCACGTGATGGGTGTGACCCAGGCGGCTGGCTTGTCATTACGATGGTTCCGCGATACCTTCGGCGTTCAAGCTGGAGCATATCCAGGCAAAGACCCGTACGACCTGCTCGCTGCAGAAGCCGCGGCCGTGGCACCTGGCTCGGAGGGTGTTCTCTGGACACCCTATCTCATGGGCGAGCGTGCGCCACATCTCGATCCCGAAGCGCGCGCAACTCTCACCGGCCTGCAGGCACACCACCGGCGGGGGCACATCATCCGCGCCATCATGGAAGGTGTCGCGTTCAGCCTCAAGGACACACTTACCATGTTTGCTCAACTGGGCGTGCCTGTCGCGAATATTCGGCTGGGCGGGGGAGGCGCTCGATCAGGAATATGGCGCCAGATCCAGGCCGACATCTACGGGAGTCCCGTGGAAATTGTCGAGGCCGAGGAAGGTGCAGCTTACGGTGCTGCACTGCTGGCCGGCGTAGGCGCAGATCTCTGGCCGTCCGTCGATGATGCCTGCCGGTCTGTGATTCGCATTCGCGAGAAAATTCAACCGGAACCAGCAGCAGTCACGATCCTCGCCTCTCAGTATGACCGCTATCGCAGCATCTACCCTGCACTCGCAGACTTGTTCCACGAAAAAAGCTAGGACCTCTCATGCAGGAAATACAGCAGGAAATTGCAACCAAGGTAGAACGCGTCACGGCATGGCTCAAGGAGAAGCAGCTTGACGCCCTGCTGATCCGCCGCAATGAGAACCTCGCATGGATCACGGCGGGCATCCTGGCTCGCCGGGTGTTGCTGCCGTCCGACACAAATGTCTGCACCATCCTCATCACTAAGGATGGCGACCGGTACTACCTGTCCACCAACAACGAAGCAGCCCGTCTGGCCGACGAAGATTTCGCCGGCCTCGGCTTTGAACCAGTCATCTGGCCATGGAACGAAGATGGACAGGCGGCCGCCATCGAGCGCCTGGCCGGATCTGCAAAGCTCGCCACCGATCAGGCCATGGCAGGAGCCTCTGCGCATGATCTGACAGCACTGCGTACGCCCCTGCTTGCTGCAGAACTGGCGCGCTATCGCGAGGCAGGCAAGCAGGTAGCCGCCATCGTAACCAATGTGCTTCAGCAACTGCAGCCAGGAATGACCGAGTTCACCATGAACGGACTTGCTGCGCGGCAGCTATGGTCTGCCGGCATAGAGCCGAGCGTCCTGCTCATGGCGGTAGACGACCGCATCTTCAGATACAAACACGCGGTCGCACATGGCGAACGGTTGCGAAAATTCGGTATGGTCAATCTGTGCGCACGCAGTCACGGCCTCTGCCTGTCTATCACCCGCTTCGTTCATTTCGGCGCACCGCCGAAGGAACTGACAAATGCCTTCGCTGTTGCCGCGGAAGTGAATGCTGCACTGCTTTCTGCATCCCGTGCCGGTACTACCAGCGCTGAACTGTATGCAGCTGCGAGCCAGGCTTATGCTAAAGCCGGTTACCCGGCAGAAGAAGCGAATCATCACCAGGGCGGCCCCTGCGGTTACATGGAGCGCGACTGGGTTGCTACGCCGAGCGGGAATCAGTTCCTCATCGACGGACAGGCGCTCGCATGGAATCCCTCCTTCCGTGGCGGTAAGGTGGAGGACACGTTGCTGCTTACCAACAATCTGCTTGAGCGGATCACCGACACGCCGGATCTTCCTGTTGTACACACCTCATGCAATGGAGCGAGCTTCGAATCGGCAGGCATACTGGTCCGCTGACGCCCCAACGATCCCGCACCCAGGTCGCCTTGTATACTGACCTTTCCATGGCAAGTGTCACGACTCAGGCACCGGGGCGCGAAGCTTCGCCCGTCCTTCCACTGCTCGCATTGTGCGTAATCATCGGCATCCTCTTTGTTCTGCAGCTGCGACATTTCTCTCCGTTCATCACGGACGACGCCTACATCTCCCTCCGCTACAGCCAGCGACTGCTGGAAGGTCACGGCCTCACCTGGAACGACACCCGGCCCGTGGAAGGCTATACCAACCTGTTGTGGGTGCTGATCTGCGCTGCCATGGGCGCGATTCATATTCCACTCCCGCTTGCCGCGCACATCCTTGGCGTCACTACCACTCTGCTCATCCTGGTAGCTGTTGTTGCCTATATCTTTGAATACTTTCCGGCAGGCATACGCTTTTTCAGCGCGCTTGTGACCTGTTCCGCCCTGGTCCTAAGCAGCACTTTTTCCATGTGGGCGCTGGGTGGCCTGGAGCAGCCGCTGCTGGCATGCCTGCTGGCGTGGGCGGCCTACCGCATGCTGCCTTGGCTGCAGGAAGAACGTCCGCAGACCGGACCTGCGATAAGCATTGGCCTGCTGCTTGGCTTTGCCGTCATAACCCGTGCCGATGCAGCACTCTTTACGGCAGCCTTCTTTGCAGCAGCGGTGATCGCCGACAAAATCAGCACCAGGAGTTTTCTTTCGCGGTCCAGGATCCTTCCCATCCCGATCGTCTTCTTCCTCGGTCAGCTCGTCTTTCGCCGAATCTACTACCGCGAGTGGCTGCCGAATACCGCTTTCGTCAAGATCGCATTCACGATGCATCGTATTCGTAGCGGAGCCAGTTACGTATACCACGCAATCCGAATGAACTTCGTCCTGGTGCTGCTGATCCTGCTCGCCAGTTATGCGTTATGGCGCACGGGCCGGGCCCTCTACCGCAAGCCAGTCATTTTCCTCTGGACTGTTGCGTTCATCTGGACTGTCTATGTCGTCAGCATCGGAGGCGACATCTTTCCGGCATCCCGTCACTTCGAGCCGATGGTAGCACTCCTCGGCTTTCTTCTTCCCGGCCTGGGCCTGCTGATCGAGGATTCTCAGCGCCGTAAACGGCGAAACGTTGCTGCCGGTGTACTTGCAGCAACGCTGCTGGTCGTCACCTCCGACGCCATGACTGACCAGGAGCACTGGGAGTCGCAGGGTCAATCGCTCGGTCTGTTTATCCATCAGGCCTTCAACGCGCAACAGCCGCTGCTTTCCTCTGACGCAGCAGGCGTAGTTCCCTTTTTCAGTCACTTTCCGGCACTGGATCCACTCGGCTTGAACGATTACCACATTGCGCATGTAGCGATCTCGAAAGACCGCGGTCACGGATGGGTCGGTCATGAACTCGGCGATGGTGCCTACATCCTCGACCAGAAACCCGACCTGCTTCTTTTCAGCAGCTTCACCGGTGAAAGTGGACTCTTCCCTGCCGATCAGCAAATCGTCGATGATCCGCGCTTCAAGAACTACTACCAGGCGGTGCTCTTCGATACTCCCGATCCCGATCACATTCGCGCCTTCCTCTATCTGCGTCGCCGCGACGGAAAGATCGGCATGCGAACCACTGCGGAGGGTCTTGTGGTGCCTGGCTACCTGGCATCTATCAACAAGCTGAACTCTGTACATCTCGTGGATGGTCACGCAGCTTTAGTGATTCCGCCTTATGGCAGCGCGACCTTTGAGCGTCTGCCACTTGACGCAGGCTCATGGAAAATAGAAGCTGAGCCACCCTCGGCAGTCTCCACCGGACCGCTGAAAGGCGCCGAGTCAGTGCCCGGCTGCAACCTGTGTCTGCGCACGCTTGCTGCCACGGATGTCAACATCACCATCAACAATCCATCCGGCGAGCCAATCACCCTAAGCAGCTTCCTTCTCCGTCGGCAAGCCCCCCAGCAACGACCGTAGTCTTACTTTGATTTACCTCACGGCCTTTTCCTCTGCTACATCTCCGGAAGTAGAAGCTTTCGTTCCAGCACTTGCTGGTACCTTTGCCGCTTTGTGTGGCATCAGGGATGCTGTCATTTTTCGAAACCATTCGATTGAACTTGCAACAGTAGGTATTGCCTGCTTGATGTGCTGCATGGCTGGCATCCTCGACACTGGCAGCACCTTTCCATTATCCATCGCTGCATGTGTGCTCTTTTGAGGCGCCTGGCTTTCAGGCGCTGCAAGGCCTGCTTCTTTCAAGGCACTGGATGGTACATCCGCTCGCGCGTCATCCTTTTCTGCCCTTTTCGCGTCCGGAACTCCCTGACGGTTCGATTTCGCAGCATTTGGCTTCACGAGACTTCCCGCAGCTGCAGCAACAGCAATCTTGGCTCCGCCAACAGCTTGCGCCGTACCTGCGAACGTTGACCGCGGATTTGCCTGGATAAAGCCGGCATAGTGAACGATGACACTGATGCGCCGATTGGATGGATCAAGAGGATTCGCTGGCAGGCGAAGCTGCTGATCGGCGAATCCGCGTACCTGCGCCAGCTGGTTCGGCTGTAGACCCGTGCTTTGCATCAATCGGCGGGCCGCGTTGGCGCGATCCGTGGAAAGCTCCCAGTTGTCATACCTGCTGTCTACCCCGTAGGGCTGCGCATCGGTGTGGCCTTCGATCGAGACACGATTTGGAGCTGTGCTCAGCTCCTTAGCCAACAATCCGAGCATCTCCTTACCCAGCGGATTCAGGTTTGACTTTCCGGTTTGAAAAAATGTGCCATCCTTCGATTCCATCAGCTCTACCCGCATACCCTCCGGCGTGATAATGATATCCACCTGGTTGTGCAGCTTCGAGAGGTCGGGGCGGCTGGCGATTTGTCGCTCCATCTTTTCTTTCAGTTCGCTGATGCCCTTCTTGTCGAGCGGGATGCTGTCACCGGTGCCATCCTGGCCTGTGCCTAGTTCCTTCACGGTTCCAGCTGGATCGTTGAAGTAGCTTGCGATACTTTTTTTCACCTTCTCGCCCGAGCTGGTCAGCCATAGAACGATAAAGAGCGCCATCATTGCCGTCACAAAATCGGCGTAGGCTACCTTCCAAGCACCGCCATGATGGCCTGCATGGTTCACCTTCTTCTTGATGATGATGATCGGGCGCTTGTCGCTCATCAGGCGGCCGCGCCGGCTTCGCCGGCAGCG
>CAZZUX010000001.1:42945-56944 GCA_964657395.1 uncultured Ktedonobacteraceae bacterium | reverse complement strand
TCAAAAGCCGCGACATGCTGCTTCCAGTTCCGCAAACGAAGGTCGCACATGCGCGGGAATGGCGCGCCTTGCTACCTCTACTGCAAGAATCGGCGGATTGCCCTTGATGTAAGCGATGATCAGGACGCGCAATGCGTGAAGGAAACAGCGCTCTTCATCCACTGCTTTGGTCATCTTCGCACCGATCGGACCTACCAGCCCATAGCAGAGCAGGATGCCCAGGAAGGTTCCCACCAGCGCTGCGGCTACGTGCTTCCCAATCTCTTCCGGCGGGCCGCCCAGCGAGCCCATGGTAATCACAACACCCAGAACGGCTGCGACAATCCCCAATCCGGGCAGCGCATCCGCCACTGTGGTCAATGCACTGATCGGCATGGATACCTCGTGATGATGGACTTCCATGTCCAGCTCCATCATCTGGTCGATATCAAACGCTTCGACACCGCCGGCAATTACCATCCTCAAAGTGTCACAGACAAAGTCACGTATGTGATGATCCTTCAGAAATTCCGGATACTCCTTGAAGATCGCGCTCTCATCCGGCTTCTCGATATCACCCTCGATTGCCAGGTCGCCTTCCTTGCGTGCCTTTCCTAACACCTGGTACATCATCTTCAAGGCATTCAGATACCGTCCCTTGCCGAACTTCGAAGACCCGAACGCCGCGCCAATGCCGCCCAGCAGCTGCTTGATGATGTGCATAGGGTTGGCTATAAACAACGTTCCCAGGGCCGCCCCGCCTATGATCACCAGCTCTGCCGGCTGCACCAGCACGGTCAGGTTTCCCTTTTCCATCAGGTAGCCGCCGACTACCGCCCCGAAGACTACTAGAATCCCGATGACTGCAAACATGGAAGCGAGATCCTCCACCCGGCAGCCTTAGACTGCGCCGGATACTCACTTCATCGGCAGAGATTCAACTTCATTGAGGCACATTGCGTGCGGTGTTCTGCGGCCAGGCGAGCCTGCGCACATTCACGGGTCGATCACTTCTGCTTCGCTCCGGGCCTTACCTGGCTTCAGCTTTTGCCTCGGCCTGCCACTGTATCGGCAGCCTCACGGTAAAAACTGTGTGCCCAGGCGCCGAGTCGAATTTGATCGTGCCGCCCAGCTTCATCGCAAGAATTCGGTGAACGATATCCAGGCCAAGGCCGCTGCCAACTCCCGCCGCTTTGGTGGTAAAAAAAGGCTCGAAGACCCGGGAGGCATTTTCGCTGCTGATCCCAACCCCGTGATCCTCAATCGACACCTCGACTGCATCTCCATCCGCGCGGGTATGAATCCTGAGAGTGGCGCCTTCCGGCGACGCGTCTATCGCATTATCCAGCAGGTTGGTCCACACCTGGTTCAGACCTCCGGCCCGTAAATGTACCGCCGGCAAATCTGCTGCGAAGTCCTTCTCGACTGTCAGCTGCTTCTGTCTGAGTTTGTGTCCCAGGATCACCAGCGTACTCTGCAGGCTCGCGTGCACATCTACTGTCTGCTGGCTCGCTTCGTCTTCATAGGAGTAATGCTTTACTGCCATGATCAAGTCATGCACACGACCCAGGCTTTCCTCGATGGTGCCCACCAGCTGCATACTTGACATCAATGCTTCCAGCCAGTTCAGCGAGTCGGAAAGTTCCTGGCCTGAAAAGACAGCACTGGCGCAAGCCAGCTCTTCCAGCGTCATTCCCATCGCCACCAGCGTCGGCGCCAGACGCCAGCCATTCTCGACACCGGCTTCTTCAAGCTGCCGTTCCAAAGCCTCTTCTGCGTCCGATTGCTCAAGCGAACCCATCGCGCGACAGCACACTGCGCCCAGAGCCCGCTCCTGCAACGTACCGAGACACTCAATCTGCTCCTGGCTCGGCCGGGTACGGCTCAACTTCAAACTCAGCTTTTGTACACGACCCAGATTTTCGCGCATCTGTGAAGCCGCGCGAATCGCGGCGGTACCCGGGTTCTTCAGCTCGTGCATCAGGCCCGCGGCCATCGTTCCCAGCGATGTCAGCTTCTCGCGCTGCATCTCCTGCGACTGGTACGACTCCAGCCTGCGCGCCATGTCTCCCAGCACCTGTTCCCGCACCGATGGACATGCAAACATCAGCTTCCAGAACTTCTCCTCTGGAAATCGAACCAGCGTGGAGTCGTCAATTGCTGTACATCCATACGTCAGCCGCTTGTTCGAGAGGATTGTGATTTCGCCAAAGGTATCACCAGCCTTGAAGCAGACCGGAACCATGGCCGCATCGGTCATTTTCTGGATCTTGATCTGTCCTTCGAGAACTGCAAAGAACGCGCGGTGATCACCGTCCTGCACGACCTTCTCGCCGGCCCGCATGCGCAATAACTCCAGGGATCCAAGAGCGCCCAGAGCAGCAGGTTCTACAGCTGCGAAGACCCGTAATTTGGACAACTGAGCAGCCAGGCTCGAAGCATCGACTGTTTCTACCTGAAACTCTGACATGGCATTGATCATCGGCAACTTCTTCGCTCCACTTCAATACCTCGCAAGATACTGGTGCATGAACTGCACCGCGATTGAACCCTCGCCGACAGCCGAAGCGGCGCGTTTGACGGATCCGTGGCGAATGTCACCCGCCACAAACACACCCGGCACACTGCTTTCCAATAGATAAGGGTCCCGGTGTTCTTTCCATACCGCGGGGAGCTTACCATCTACACGCAGGTCCTGACCCGATAATACGAAGCCCTTGTCATCTCTCAGGATCGTCTCCGGTAACCACCGAGTGCCCGGCGCCGCTCCAATGAAGATGAACAAACCGGTAGCCCTTTCAACCCGATCTCCGTCAGGCGTAAGCAACCGTACGCTATCGAGGTGTTCGTTTCCGCAGACTTCCATGACCTGTGCGTTCCTCAGCACTTCGATATTGGATGTGGCAGCGATCTGATCGATCAAGTATTTCGACATGCTCTTCTCGAGCGATGGACCGCGTACAACCATCGTCACCTTACCCGCGTACTTGGAGAAGTACATGGCCGCCTGACCAGCTGAATTGGCTCCTCCCACCACGAAGACTTCTTCCCCTTTGCAGGACTTCGCCTCGGTGGCCGCCGCGCCGTAGTACACACCTGCACCAGCCAGTCGGTCCGCTCCCGGAATGTCCAGCCGCCTGTAATCCACGCCCATACTCATCAGGCACACGAGCGAAGAGAGCTCCCGGCCGTCTTCGAGTTTGAGGAAGTGGTAGCTGTTTTCACTGCGCAGGTTCACCACCCTTTGTGAAAGAAACTCTGCGCCAAACCGTGAGGCCTGCGTGAAGGCGCGCTGTGCCAACTCAGAGCCACTGATGCCTGCCGGAAATCCGAGATAATTTTCGATTCGGGAGCTGCTCCCAGCCTGGCCTCCCGGCGCTTCCGGCTCGATTACCAGCGTACAGAGCCCTTCCGACGCCCCATAGACAGCTGCCGCCAGTCCGGCTGGACCGGCTCCGACAATGATCAGGTCGTAAAACTGGCTTTTAGCTTCGATACTCAACCCGATTCGGCCCGCGAGCTGGGTCCGAGATGGCTGCGCCAGCGTCGTACCATCCGAAAACATGACCACGGGGAGATTTGAAGCCGCCATGCCGCGCGACTTCAACAATGCCTCGGCTTCTTCTGACTGGCCCGGATCCATCCACTGGTATGGAACGTTATTCTTGGTCAGGAAGTCGCGAATCTCGTGGTCGCGCGACGCAAACCGGGTGCCGATCACGCGAATGCCTTCGTACCCGGGCTTGCTCCTGCCAGTCCAGAAACCCAGCAGATCGTCGAGAACCGGGTAGAGCTTCTCTTCCGGCGGATCCCATGGCTTGGTCAGGTAGTAGTGAATCTTGGCCGTATTAATGGCCCGGATCGCTGCTTCGGTATCGGCGTAAGCAGTGAGCAATGCGCGCATGGCATCCGGAAAGCGGCTCATGGTCTGTGCTAGAAAGTCCACGCCCGACATGCCGGGCATGCGTTGGTCTGACAGAAACAGCGCCACCTTTTCGCTCCGGGTCTCAAGCTGCTGACATAGATCGAGCGCGGCCTGCCCGGAAGAAGCGCGCAGGACGCGGTAGCGGTCGCCGTAGTGGCGGCGCAAATCCTGGACTACGGCTTCAAGAACGCTGAAGTCGTCATCGACGGCGAGGATCACTGGCTTACTCATGCAACTCCAGTGTAGTGGACTCTCACCCGAATTGATTTACGCTCGCAAGTAGCTGATTCCGTTGCGCTTCCATTCCGCCCCGGCAAGCTGTCAGTGACACTTTCGTGGAGTTGTTTTCCCGGCCATACCGGCTAATCTTGGTTACACAAGAACAAGGCAACCGGCATCGCAGAGCATCGAACGACGATCGGATTCTCGAAATGCACCGGGCAAGCAGAAGTTTTCTGCGCGCACGCCGATATTTGAAACACAGTCTGTTCCTCTTATCTGCGCTGTTCGGGGCCCCGGTCCGACCGAGTCTCTCTTCAGCAGCGGGAACAAAGACTGCTTGCAGTTCGAGCCTGAGGGCAACTTGGAGCGTAGGCAACCAAATGAACAAAATCATTCTAGGTGACAACCAGGCGATCTTTCGTGCGGGCATCGCAAAGGTTCTGGCGAGTGAGGAAGACTTCCGCGTCGCAGCACAATGCGGAGACCTTGCACGGCTGGTCTTGGCTGTGGACACGTACCGATCGTCGATTGCTGTATTTGCCTCTGCGCTCAAGCCCGACATGAACGAACTGATGGCTCGCGTCAAGACTGCCGGAAGCCGCGCCATCGTCATCGCAGAAAACAATGAACCTTCAAGCGCCTATACGAGCCTTGGCGTCCGCGGTGTGGTCTACAGAAACACGACGGGTGCGGCGCTGGTTGACTGTGTACAGAAAGTGATCCAGGGTCTGACCTGTGTACAACGACCCGCAGAACTTGCCCAGACGGAAGAAGAAGACTTCGTCGGCGCACGCGTCCGCGACCGGCTTACCCCGAAGGAAATGAAGATCGTTGCTCTGATCGTCCAGGGCTGCAAAAACAAAGAGATCGCTCAACGGCTTGGCACCACCGAACAGGTCATCAAAAACTACCTGCGCAGTGTCTATGACAAGACTGGTGTCTCCGATCGCCTGGAACTGGCCCTCTTCACCATCCATCACCGCATCCTTGCCGCTGCCGCAGCAGAAGCCGTCACCAACCTACAGGTACGCAGCGCGTAGCATCATCTTTCCGCCCCACAACAAAGCCCGCATCCTCACAGAACGCGGGCTTTGATGTTTCACCAGCCTATGAACTCGAACCCTGATGTTGTCCCTACAGCGTCCGGGTCGCTACAGACTTGGCCTGCGTAAACAGCAGCAGGTAGTCCGGACCACCCGCTTTCGAATCCGTGCCCGACATGTTGAACCCGCCGAATGGATGAGCCCCTACCATCGCTCCCGTGCACTTCCGGTTGAAATACAGATTGCCTACGTGAAACAACCGGCGCGCATCCTTCAACTTCTGAGCGTCACGTGTAAACACCGCTCCAGTCAGTCCATACTCCGTACCGTTCGCAATGGACAGAGCATGACTGTAGCTGTCCGCCTTGATAATTGCCAGTACCGGACCAAATATCTCTTCCTGTGCAATCCTCGCGCTGGGCAGCACGTCTGCGAACACTGTCGGCTGGATGTAGTAGCCGCCCTCCATGTCGACCGCGCTTCCACCAGCTACAAGGCGCCCTTCGTTCTTTCCCGTTTCGATGTAGCCAAGCACGCGCTTCATAGCCACTTCGTTAATCACAGGTCCCATCGCCACGTTCTTCACCGGGTCGCCTACCTGGATCGTCTCAACCTTTTCACGCACGGCATCGACAAACACGTTGTAGATTGACTCTTCGACAATGGCACGCGAGCAGGCTGAGCACTTCTGTCCATTAAATCCGAATGCCGATGCGACGACAGCCTCGACGGCTGCGTCGAAGTCCGCGTCCGCACTTACGATAATTGCGTCCTTGCCGCCCATCTCAAGGAATGTCCGCTTGATCCATTTCTGTCCCGGCTGAGTCTTGGCAGCCCGCTCGTTGATGAGCAGGCCCACCCGTTTCGAACCCGTGAATGCTACAAAACGCGTTCGTGGATGTTCCACGATTGCATTTCCGAATGTCTCTCCAAGCCCGTGACAGAAATTGACTACCCCCGGCGGCATGCCGGCTTCTTCCAGCACGCTCAGGAACTTCGCAGCAATAGTCGGCGCATCTGACGAGGGCTTCACGATGACGGTATTTCCACACACGATCGCAGCAGCCGTCATGCCCGCCATGATGGCAAACGGAAAGTTCCATGGCGGAATCACAGCGCCGACACCAAGCGGGATGTAAAGCAACTCGTTGGTCTCGCCCGGATACTGAATCGGCGTGGTAGCCTGCGACAGTCGCAATGCCTCGCGTGCATAGAAGTCGAGGAAATCGATGGTCTCGGCGACATCGGCATCGGCTTCCGCCCAGTTCTTTCCGACTTCATAAGTCAGCCACGCGCAGAACTCGAATTTGCGGTCGCGGATGATCTCGGCAGCCTTCAACAAAAGCGCCGCCCTCTGCTCGACCGCGACGTACTGCCAAGTGGCAAAAGCCTTTTCGGCTGCAGCCATCGCAAGTTCAACATGCTCAAGATCAGCCGCCTGGTGCACACCAACCACCTGCAAGGGACGCGCAGGGTTTACTGATTTGACCTTTTCAGTTGTACGCAGACGATCGCCGCCGATCACGATCTCGTACTCGTGTCCAAGCAGGTCTCCCACCTCTTCCAACGCCTTACGCATGGCATGCACATTATCGGCATCGTGGAAGTTGGTAAAAGGCTCGTTGCGGAACACACCCTTGGGACTCATGGGCAGAATGACAGTGCTGAGAGTAGCGGTAGACATGGCCCTTCAAGTGTAGAACAGCTGGGTTGTAGCTCGCTGAGGGTGCTCAGGCCTCAGAAACTTCTTATTGGCCGGCAGCAATCTTTTCGGTCTCGGCGGACATTCTGGCTGTGCGTTCCAGCTTGTCCCAGTTAAAGGGACGCCCGTCGATCGCGCGCTTGACCGTCTTGAACAACACGACGGAAAACACCTGGCGATAGGCGAAACGCTGCAGCCAGATGTGAAACAGCAGCCAATTGTCGCCCTTCTTGGCCGGGTGACTCCGTTCGAGCGAAAACGCCAGTGCTGAGGTCACGAAGTCGATGATCAGGAAGGTCAGAAAGTACAACAGCAGCTTATCGAAACTCGCCGAGCTTGCAGCCTCCGGATGATAGTGCCGATCCAGCAGGTAGTGGATCACCCCGGCCACGAACATCAGGTCGATAAATGGTGAGACCAGGGGCAGCACGATCTGAAAGATCAGGATATTTGGCAGCGCGAAAAGACCCATAGCCCGGTTGTTCACGAACGCCCGCTTATGCTTGAACACTGCCTGCAGCGTTCCAAAAGACCAGCGGAAACGCTGCCGCATCAAGCCGTTCGCATTGATCGGTGCCTCGGTAAAAGCCAGCGATTGGTCTTCGTACACCACCTTGTAGCCCTGCTCCAGCAGGTTCATCGTCAGGTCGGCATCTTCCGCAACAGTATTCGCGGGATAGCCGCCGCCATCTCGCACAGCTTGTGTCCTCCATGCACCAATGGCGCCCGGAACCACGGTCACCACGTCGAATAAATCAAGAGCACGCCGTTCAAAGTTCTGGCTCGTGATGTACTCAAGCGCCTGCCAGCGCGTCCATAGATTTACCTTGTTGCCGACCCTGGCATTTCCCGCTACCGCTCCTACACGCGGATCAGTAAAGTGCAGCATCAACTTCGATACTGCGTCCGACGCAATGACTGTATCCGCATCGATACCCACGTAAAAGTCTTCTGTCAGTTTGGCGACAGCGAAATTCAGGGCCTCTGCTTTACCCGCATTCGGCTTGGTCAACACCTGCAGAGTGCCGGCAGCAATCTCTTCCCGATAAGCCGCGATGGCCACCTCCGCCGTCCGATCCGTCGAACCGTCGTCAATCACAATGACGCGCACATTCGGATAATCCGAGTTCAGCACCGAACGGATGGTACGCACGATCACGGTCTCTTCGTTGTAAGCAGGCACCAGGATCGCGACCCGCGGAGCAAAGCCTGGAATAATTGGCACCTTGCGCGTTCGCAGCCGGTCAATCAACGCAAACACGCCAATCAGCACCAGGCGAGCGGACATCAGCACGTCTCCCACGAAGAAGACCGAGACCACAAAGTGGCTGAAGAACGCGAAAAAGAAAAATGCAATGGAGTCAACCCGCGCCTGCAGCCGATCCCCTGGCGCGATAGGCGGCATCACGTCCGCTACCGTCTTATCCATCAACTCCGGAACAGTCACAATCTTGTAGCCGTGTGCACGCAGCGCATCGATCAACACCGGCAGCGAAGCTACAGTGGCGGACCGGTCGCCTCCGCCATCGTGCATCAGGATGATGCTGCCGCGAAAGTCCGACCGCCGCTTCATCTCATCTAGTTGCGCAAACACCCGCTGTGTAATTTCCTGCGGTGACTTTTTTGGATGCTCGTCCCAGTCATCGGTATCAATTTTGTCGCCAATGATGGTGTAGCCCATCTGCTGGATCTGGTAAGCCGGGGCCGCCTGGTCGTTGGTATCCGGCTCCTGGTCGATCGAATAAGGTGGGCGGAAGAACAGCGGACGCAAGCCCAGCTTGGCCGCGAACAAACGCTCCGTCCAATTGATCTCAACTTCCAGTTGGCGCGATGAGATCTCGCTGATATCGGGATGGGTCAGCGTGTGATTGCCAACAATATGCCCCTGCTTGATGTACTCGCGCAGCATGCCGACGTTGTTCTCTGCCTGCTCCCCGATCACGAAGAAGGTACCTCTCACACCCTTGTCTTTGAGGATTCGCAGGATGCGCGGTGTCCATGCCGGATCAGGTCCATCATCGAACGTGATAGCAACTTCGTTTGGATGGTAGCCGAAGTACTGAATGGAAAAAGCTTTCGGATACGTCACCATGTGTTCATCCGTGACGGTCTGCTGCTCCTCATCCAGGTTGACTGTTCGCGTGCCACCACTCGGTGTTTCCGTGATGCGGAGAATATCCCCTTCGCCATCGGTGTTTACCGATTGTCCCGGCGGAACATTCTCCAGCGACTGGGGCGCAGTCTTTCCATTCGGATGGTCCCATACCGACCACAGGGATGGATCTTCCTTTCCCAGCACCCATAACGAAAAGGTCTGGATGCCCATCGCCCGGGCAGCGCGCAGTTCATTCAACGCCGTCACTGCATCCAGCAGCCAGACCTGGTGCCGCACATGCGCGTCCTCATCGTCGAACGCAAAATGCGCGTTCAGCTCATCGCCCTCAAGGTGCACATCGGCTCCAGCATCCGCTGCCTCCTGCCATGCGTCCTGCGCAGACAGATCCTGCACATCCAGCACCTTCAGTTCTCCGCGACTCTTGCTTCCTTTCACTGGCAAAGCAGTTGTCCAGTCATAGCCGTAATTCCCGATGGCGCAGATGATCTTCTGCTTTGGCACGATCTTCAGCGTGCGCTGCAGGTTGTTCTCAAACCAATCCTGCGCAGCAATCGGCCCTGGGCCCGACGTATTCTCATGCTGGTCATAATTCATCAGCAGGATGCCGTCAGTATTCGCAGCGAGAAAGCGTAGTTCGTCATCCTCTGTAGCTGTGGCCGTATTCACATAAAGACGCAGGTTCTTGGCGCGGAAGTCCTGGTACAGTTCGCCGATGAATGTCTGGTAGGCAGCGTGCGCCTCGTCCGGCAATTCTTCAAAATCAAGAGACAGTCCACGGTACGAAGGGTTTGCCGCGAAGAATTTATCCAGCTGCGTTCGCAGGTTCAGTCGCGCCTGCGGGTTTAGCAGCATCTGCCCGATGACCGGCTGCCAGTCGCCGCGCACCGCGTCGTAGTTGCTGATCAGCGGAAAGATCTCCGTATCTTCCTTGCTCGCCGCAATCAGGTCCCTTACCTTGTTTTGCGGATCGACCCCATGCACCACTCCCTTGTCATCCACAACGCGATAATTGCTGACCGGGAAGAGCGACGTGGACGCCATCAGGTTTCCTTCAGTGTCGAAGGAATGCAGCCACACCGGAAACAGGATGTCGAGCTGATGGATGTGCGCCTTCAACGAAGCAAAGCCGGCAGGCTCGTCATCCGTATAGAAGGCAGCCCGCAGACCTTCCCCCGTATTCAGCGGGATTTCGGAAGGCTTGCGGTCAGTATGCCGGCGTGACGGTCGAACTGCTTTCGCCTTTGCGTTTTTTTCGGTGGCCCGCCGCTCCTGCAGGGCTTTGTAGTTGCGCTTCTGCACTGGAAACAAGAGCTCCGGCAGCTGTTCTCTTCGCAGTACGTTCAGGAAAAAAACCACCAGCACGATCGTCGATACGATCGCCGTCACGTCAATCAGGCGGCGCAATCGCTTCCAGCGTTTACGCTGCGGGTCGGAGAAAATCTGACGGTTCATGCTGCCCAAAGCTTACAGGATTAGGTCCTTCCGTTGCCTGCATACTGCATTCGCCAGTTTGCTGTAAGCGCAGGCAGGCGGAACCCCGGGCAAAACGCTATGTATGATGCAGAGACCGTGGCAAGAATGAGGCCGGCAACTATCGCGTTTTTGATCCTCGCGCTTCTGCTTGGAGCCGCCCTGCGCCTCTACTTTTTTGCTCACTGGCCTCAGGTAAACGGCGACGGTCTCATCTATGGTGACATCGCCAAAAACTGGCTTCGGCATGGCATTTATGGTCGAAGCGTCGGGACTCCGACCGGTCGCATCCTGCAACCCACACTCATCCGTTTGCCGGGTTATCCAATCTTCGTGGCCCTGGTATTTCTGGTCTTCGGCGTTGAGCACTACAACGCCATCCTCTTTCTACAGATCGGCATAGACCTCGGAACCTGCCTGCTCATCGCACTGTTTGTACGCCAGGTCTGCTCCACGCGCGCCGCTTGGATAGCCCTTTACCTCGCTGCGCTCTGCCCCTTCACTGCGAATTACACGGTCGCTCCCCTGACAGAAACACTCACCCTCTTCTTCATTGCAGTCGCCATGCTGGCGCTTGTTCGCATACTTACCCGGGCTGACTTCCTGTCCGTCGCACTCTCCGCGATTTCGTGGAGCTATCTCACCTTGCTGCGACCGGACGGCGCGCTGCTGCCCCTCGCCTTCTTCCCGGCCATCCTCTGGTACTCACGCACATCGGTCCTGCACTATCCTGCCGTCGGATTCACGCGTGCTCTTCGTCTCGCTACCATTAGTGGCCTGCTGTCTGTACTGCCCTTTACGGTCTGGACCTATCGCAACTGGCATACCTTCCGTGTGATTCAGCCCCTCGCGCCGCGCTACGCGAATGATCCTGGTGAGGACAGCAATCCCGGCACGCAGCGCTGGATCAAGAGCTGGGCTGCCGAGTTTACCTCCACCACTGAGGTCTACTGGAACGTCAGCTCGGACATCATCTCTCTTGACTCTCTGCCGAATCGCGCCTTCGACTCACCAGGGCAACGAGCCGAGACCGCCCATCTCCTGGATGCCTACAACGAGACCACGACAATTACTCCGGCACTGGATGATGCCTTCGCACAACTCGCAGCCGAGCGCATTCATAGTCATCCTTTGCGTTACTACATCTGGCTGCCGGCCTTGCGCGTCGCTGACATGTGGCTGCGCCCACGAACAGAGATTCTGAATGTGGAATTGCGATGGTGGCAATACAGCAAGCACCACGTGGAGACAGTCTTCGCGACTGTATATGCGGGATTGAATCTTTTCTACGTGGTAGCTGCTGCCTGGGGATTGTTAAGATGGCGACGCCAGGGAGAAGTTCGCTTTATCGCCGCCATGCTGGGCTATCTGTTCCTGCGCAACCTGCTGCTGGCTACCATTGAAGCACCCGAGGCGCGCTACACCCTGGAGGGCTTTCCCATGGTCATCGCCTGGGCCTCGGCTGCCTTTGGCGGCTGCAGGCAGCCTACTTCCGGGTCACCTGTACACCCGGCTTCGTCTTGATCTTGAACACACCCGGATTTACAGACCCGTTTAGCTTGATGTTCTTGAAAAGATCTGTCTTGATGTCTCCTGACGGCGCAGTGAACACCTGCTTCACACTAACCGCTTTCGCAGGATCCACCCAGATCATGACGCTGCTGAAGTTATCGCGGATGCTCTGCTGCTTCGCCACAAGCTTCAGCTTCACCGTGGAAACACCATCGATGGTCTCCACTCCGGCGCAGCTCACGTCCCAGCTCTTCTGGAGATCTTTGCCGCTGCCGCCGAAGCCCAGCGTCAGGAAGGTTTCCACCTGGTCCTTGTTGCTGCCCGCAGAAAAAATCTGTTCCTGGTTGACGGCCGGTGTGTAAATCGAAACCTCGTTACCATCGAAGGTCACATACTTCTCCGCCGGCGTCTTGATATCGGCAGCCATGCTGGTCGTGCTGCCATGTCGCACGAAGTAGATGTTGCCCGACTGCGGCGACTCCGTCTCCTGGATCACGGCTTCATACTGTGTCCAGCTGAAGTCTGCCTGTGCACTCTCAAACTTCGTCGACGCCGTATCCATCTGCGCAAGTGTCTTGTTCAAGTCACAGGACTGACCGGCCATTGTTAAAGGCAGAACGCTCAAGCCTGCCACGATCAAAAACTTCCTCAACAACAACTCAGACATACCCATTCCCTACTGAACCCCGGTCTCGGCAGTACGATGCGCAAATACCCTGTAAGCAGCGATCGAACCGTTCGGGTCCTTCAGTGTGTCGTAACGATCCAACTGCAGCTGACCGGCAATTGGCGCAATGCTGGAAATCAATGCCTGCTTCAGCGCATCCTGATCGTTCATCACTGACTTCACTGCTCCCGCACTTACCTCGTAGACGAATACCCCGGCGGAACTCGATTCCACCAGCACATCGCGCCCAGTCACCTGCGGCTCCGGCTTCGGACGGTCGCCGAAGTTGATTATGTGCGGCGACACAAAAATGAATAACAGGATGAGCGTCACCATCACGTCATAGTGAAAACTGCCGCGCTCATACGTCCAGAAGATGTAGCGCTTCCACAGGGGCCCGGTCGTTGGTTCGATTGCTGTTCTCATTTCTTTCCAGTCCCCAGTCCATCCGCCGGTGGAGAGATGACGGTAATGCCACCCATGTAAGGCAGCAGTGCATCCGGGATACGAACACTGCCATTTGCCTGTTGGTAATTTTCAAGTATGGCGAGCCACGTTCGCCCTACTGCCAATCCGCTGCCATTCAATGTATGTAGATACTCTGCCTTCGTTTTACCCGCAGGCCTGTAGCGAATATTCGCTCGCCTTGCCTGGAAGGCTCCGAAGTTAGAGCAGGAAGAAATCTCCCGATACAGCCCCTGCCCTGGCAGCCATACCTCCAGGTCGTACGTCTTGGCGGCGCTGAAGCCCATGTCCCCTGTGCACAACAACATTTTTCTGTATGGCAGATGAAGCTGGCGCAAAATCGATTCGGCATGCCCGGTAAGTTTCTCGTGCTCTGCTTCAGAATCCTCTGGACGAGCGAATTTAACCAGCTCCACCTTCTGAAATTGATGCACCCGGATGATGCCCCGGACGTCGCGACCATACGATCCAGCTTCAGCACGAAAACAGGGCGTATACGCAGCCAGCGAAATCGGCAGCTGCGCATCATCCAGGATCTCGTCGCGGTAAAGATTCGTCACCGGCACTTCCGCCGTCGGAATCAGCCAGTGATCGTTATCCCGCAGCACACCCGGCGTATAGCCCTCTTCATCGATGCAATGGAACAGGTCGTCGGCGAACTTCGGCAACTGGCCGGTGCCGAATAGCGACCGGCTGTTCACCATCGCCGGAGGCAAAACCTCGCCATAGCCATGCTGGGACGTATGTGTATCCAGCATGAAGTTGGCCAGCGCCCGCTCCAGCCGCGCCCCGGCATGCCAGTACACCGGAAAGCGTGCACCGCTGATCTTCGCGCCGCGCTGCATGTCCAGTACGCCGAGCGACTCGCCCAGCTCCCAGTGAGGCTTTGGCTCGAAGG
>CAZZUX010000001.1:0-42845 GCA_964657395.1 uncultured Ktedonobacteraceae bacterium | reverse complement strand
GCATCGAGAGTACGAAAATCTCCAAGCGCCACAGCCGGATCCATGCCGCGCGCGCGCAGCTTCTCTTCCACAAAGGGCAGGTTTGCCCGCACGAATCCAAGATCAAGCATCCCTACTACATTAATAGAAATTCATCTGCTGGATCGTTCGACAGCCAGTCCTGGCGAAAAGAGTATCTACCCTCCCATCGTTTGCTCTTCAGCAAGCACCTTGGGGAAACCGGTGACAGCTGCTGTACACCTTCTGCTACTCTCCGCACGACTCTTAAACTGAAGCAGCGCTCCTGCGATAATGATTCTGCTTATGTCGACCATGAAGCGCGCCCTATCGCTCTTTTTGACCCTGCTCCTCACACTCTCGGCAGCTCAGCCGGCGAGTGCCAGCGCCTATGACGGCCACCCCAGGTTGGTCATCATCCTGGTCATCGACCAGTTTCGTGAAGACTATCTCGAGCGCTATCGGGATCAGCTCAAAGGCCGCGGCTTCAAGCTCTTCCTCGAAAAAGGTGCCTACTTCCCGGATTGCTACTACAACTACGCCAACACCAAGACAGCTCCTGGCCACTCCACCATAGGCACCGGCGCCTATACCGATGGCCACGGCATCAACTCCAACGAATGGTGGGACTTGGGCCGCAATAAAGAGCGTCCCGTCACCTCGGTTGAAGATGAGCGCTACCACCTGCTCGGCCTTATCAACGCCAGCAGCTCTGAGCCCGGCTCCTCTCCCCGCAATCTGCGTGCTTCCACCGTGGGCGATGAACTCCGTCTGGCTACCCAGGGCCGCTCACAGGTCTGGGGCGTTTCTCTCAAGGATCGCGCGGCCATTCTGCCCGCCGGCGCCACTGCCAACGGAGCCTTCTGGATCGATGGTTCCACCGGCAGCTTCATCACCTCCACCTACTACATGAACGACCTGCCCAAATGGGCCACGGCTTTCAACGGCAGTGATCGTGCTGCTGAGGCCGCGCAGGAGGCCGGCGTAGAAAAGTCCGGCGAATTCTACGAACAGGTCGGCAAAACGCCCGCCGCCAACACCTACGAGATCGATTTCGCCAAAGCGCTCATCACTGGCGAGCAGCTCGGCAAACACGCCACCACTGACATGCTCACGCTGAGCCTCTCCGCTCCTGACATCGTCGGCCACACCTTCGGCCCGGATTCGCCGCAGGAATTGCAGATGGTGCTAGCCCTCGACAGCCAACTCGACAGCTTCTTTACCTGGCTCGATACCCATGTTGACGGCGGCCTGAACAATGTATGGATCACGCTCTCTGCTGACCACGGCGTCGCACCCGTGCCCGGTCAGGCCGCGACTCTCGGCCTGCCCGCTGCCACCATCGACATGGCACGCTTCACCGCTGACCTCAACGAAGCGATGAATGCCAAGTTCTCTCCGGGAGAGAAAGTCGTCTACATCCTGCCTAAGCAGGGATTGCCCTATTTATCTCTGAACCGGCCCAGCTTTGAAGTTGCCGGCATCAACGAGCAGGAGGCTGAGCAGGCAGTCCAGGCAGCGGTCGAGCCCGCACTCGCTGCCGTCTCCCCCGCAGCCGCCGCTATGGTTACGCCGACGCCGTATGTCACCCTGCCCGCCCCGGAAATTGTGGCTCCCAAGTCAACCTTGAAAACCAAAGGCTTGGTGAAGCGGCCAACTCCACGACCATCAAAAAATCGAAACACGAAAGCAGCTGTTGTCCCGGAACCTGTTCCGCCGCCCGCCCCGGTAACACCGCCGGCACGCTTCGCTCCTCGTCCCTTCGCCATGCATGTTTACACCCGGCTTGATCTCGTAAACGGGCCGCAGCCACCCAGTGAGTTCGGCACACTGCTTGCGCACAGCTACAGTCCGAACGGCGGCTGGTACGTCATGGTCATTCCTCAAGCCTTCCAGATGGAACAGTCCGGCAATCCGCTGGGCACCAATCACTTCTCGGCCTACTCCTACGACCGGCATGTTCCACTTGCCTTCTTCGGCGCGCCATTCACTCCCGGCATCTATCGTGGTCGCGTCGAACCCGTAGATCTGGCCGCCACGCTCGCCTCCCTCCTTGCCATCAACCAGCCGTCCGCCGCGGTAGGACATATCCTCACCCAGGCAATTCGTCCTGTCATGATCGCGCCGCCCGCCAAGGGCAAACACCGAGGCCTCACGACCGACGTCCCCGCCGACACAGATACCGGAGAGACGACCCCTCCGTGAAGCCAGACATGCGCGTACAGTTCTGCGGCATAGAGCTCCGGAATCCCATCATTGCGGCCAGTGGCACCTTCGGCTATGGCATAGAGTTCGACGACATCATCAATCTCGATCGCATCGGCGGCTTCGTCACCAAGGGTCTTTCCCGCGAGCCCATGGCCGGCAATGCAGCGCCGCGCCTCATGGAGACCTCGTCAGGCATGATGAACGCTATCGGACTGCAGAATGTCGGCGTCCAGGCCTTTCTCAAGGACAAGCTGCCGCGTCTCGCTCGCTACAATGCCACCGCCTGCATTGTGAACGTATTCGGCTTCAACCTCGAAGATTATCTTGCCGTCATCGACGCTCTGAACGCCGCACCTGGCATCGCTGCCTACGAATTAAACGCGTCGTGCCCTAACACCCGCCATGGCGGCCAGGTCTTCGGCACCGACCCCGCACTGCTTCGCGACCTGGTAGAAAATGCGAAGCACATCGCCAAACGCCCCGTAATTGTCAAACTCTCCCCCAATGTCACCTCGATCGCAGCCATGGCGCGCATCTGCGCGGAGTCAGGCGCCGACGCACTCTCCCTGGTCAACACCTTCCTGTCACTTTCAATCGACATCAAGACCCGCAAGCCCCATATCGCCAATGTCACCGGTGGCCTCTCCGGTCCTGCGATTCGACCCATCGCCGTTCGCATGGTCTATGAAGCAGCACGTGCAGTGTCTCTCCCTATCCTCGGCATGGGCGGCATCATGAACGCAGAAGATGCGGTCGAGTTCATGATCGCCGGCGCTGCCGCTGTCCAGATCGGCACGGCAAGCTACGCCGATCCGCGCGCCACCGAACGCATCGCCAAAAGCCTCGAACACTGGTGCAGCAACCATCACGTCGCGGCTGTGCACACCCTCACCGGCACCCTGCAAACCGGGCAGTAGCTTAATGGAGTGAAAGCCTTACCTCCGGCGGCCCCCTTCGCGGGCAGCGATGGGCAAATTTCAAAACAGAGGGAAGTAGTACCTCCCTCTGTTTGAAATGTGCCGGTGGGGCAAACACCGCTCGCCGCGCAGGCGTTACCGAAGGCACGGACCTCAGCCTAGGTCGCCATCAGCTTCGTCAGCCAGCGCGTCCAGAAAGGCTTTCAATATCGCAATTCGTGGCTGTGCCAGTCTCCGCGTCGGCTCCAACCGAATCCTTGGCGGCAGCTCCTGCATTGCCTTCTCGAGCGACTCCGCCGCGGTCGTAAATGTCAGAAACCGCGTATCGCTGCCGACCTTCGACACGGTCCGCAACACACCAATCGCCCCTAACTGCTCCAGGATGTCGGCGTCCCGCACAATCACACCCTCCAGCGTCGCCGGATCATCCTTCGGCTGGTGCGTACGAATTGCCTCCAGCACTGCTTCGATCTTCCCCTCTGGAAAGCCCGTCGAGCGCAACAGAGCAGGCGCTTTCGCTGCCACGTATGACACATGGTTCCACGTCTCCAGCTGTTTTGGATCCTCAGGGCGATGTCCGACGAACACTCCCAGGTCATGCAGGAAGGTCGTCGCGAACACAACATCGTCGTCATACGCCATGCCTGCACCGATCCGCCGTGTCAGCGCATACAGCCGCGGCTGGTGCCCGTATTTGTGCCGAGGCAAAGCATTCTCGGCGATGTAGTGCTGCAATGCCGAACGATAGAAGTCGGAGGAAGAGGCAGTCCCTGTCATGAAGTCAGGGTAAAGCGCGCTGAGATGGCTTGTCTTGGACTGACAGTCGTCAATGGCAGGATGGAGCCATCATAGGACTTCCAGACGTGAAGAGCGTTGGTGCGATTCTTGTAGCAGACCGGACGCAAAAAGGTCCCTGCCAGGCAGGGACCTTCTGTTCAAATCTAGACTTTTCCCTTAGGCGGCTTTGCCTGATCGCTTGGCGTGTCCATCCTGGAAACCACGGGCCTGCGACATGGCCATGTCTGTGAGGTACACCGGAGCCGGCGTCGCGATCGCTACCAGGATCCAGGCCATCAGCGAGATCACCAGACCAGCCACCGCAGCAGCCTGCAGTGTGAGGATTACTTCGCGTTGCCACAGGTGAAGGCGAACCAGGTCCCAGTTCTGCAGGATATCTACGTGGTGAATGATCGCCAGGGCCAGTAGAAAGGCAGCGATCGAAACCGTGCTCAGACCGATCAGCGCTACGTCGACTGTGCGGTGAAGTCGCTGCTTGGAATGGCAATGACGGCAGGATGACAGATGGTGCTCATAATCCCCGCGCATCTGTGACGAGATTCCGGAAATGTCATAACGCCAGCTGGAAAGAATAGCTCCTACCACTGGATCTGTGCAGCTTCTGGTTTTTATCATCATTGGCAGCCGCGCACTCGCGTAAATCTATAGTAACAATCAGATGCAGTTTCCGCGGAGGGGATTCAGTTTCCCACCCGCCCGGATACATTTTCCACTCGGGAAAAGGGGACGCTAAACTCTTTCACCCTAACAAGATAGGCTCTGTTGGCCTACTTTGTTCCGCGAGCAGCAATTTGTTGGCCAGCAGGCTCATCCGATCGCGTAACGCCCGTTCCGCGGTAAGTCTCGCCAGCGCGGGAAGATTATTGCTTTCAGACAGATGCGCCAGAACCACGTACGCCGCAGTGCCATCGTAGTTCTTCTCGAGGAACTCGGCTGCAGCATCATTCGACAGATGTCCCACCCGCGACATGACCCGCTGCTTCACTGACCACGGATAGGGACCGTCACGCAGCATCTCGAGGTCATGATTCGATTCCAGCATCAGGACGTCACATCCGCGCAGCACCAGCTTCGCATTGGGCGGCATGTAGCCCAGGTCCGTTGCTATCCCAATCCGGATCCCGCCCGACACAAACACAAAACCGACCGGGTCGGCGGCATCATGGGGAATGGTGAACGGGGTTACATTGATATCGCCTACGCAGAAGCATTCGCCTGCCCGGAAGAATTCCAGCGCTGGCAGTTTCGACGGATCTCTCTCCATCCCAGCAATTTTTTCGCCGCCCTCTTCACAGGAGTCTTCCAAGTCGGCCGCCGGATCAGTCGCCGCATCCTCGCCGGCAAGACCAGCTGACGAAGCCTGCGCCTCCTGCTTTCGCTGCTCCAGCCAGTCGGCGTAGGTCAGCCTCTTCTCCGGGCGCATCCAGCGTTGCCAGGCACGATGAGTTGCTTCCGTGAAATACACCGGAATGCCCAGCTTGCGAGCCAGCACAGCAACACCCTGGACATGATCCTGATGTTCATGAGTTACCAGGATCGCATCAAGCGTCTCCGGGTTCTCACCAGCCGTTTTCATCCGCTTCAGCAGTTCGCGGCAGGACAGTCCCGCGTCCACCAGGATCCGGGTGCGACTACTGGAGACAAGTGTGCTGTTGCCTTTGGAACCTGAGGCCAGCACGGTCATCCGCATCATCCTCTCAGCATACCGCTCAACACTGTGGAAGAAGTGTACTCAGCCATCCTCAAAGCCAGCCCGACTCCACTTCGGCAATCCCTTCCCGTCGAATCCGAAAGGGGAATCACGCTTCGTCCCTCAAGCTGGCAAAGTCAATGTAGTTGCCGCCCGATCCATCTTTGCAGCCGGTCGGCGGCCGCTGCCTCTCGATCCGCAAACCGCGTCGCTGCGACCTGCATGAATACAACGGCCTCCAACTCCCTGGCCTGCACAAACGGCAGCAGTACGTCCCACGAAGGCGCTCCCGGATACAGGCTCAGAATCTCCTCCTCGCGACCCGATCCGCCTTTCTCTGCCTCAACGGACAGGAAGGTCGCAATGTCCCACGCTACCGGTCCTACGCACGTATCCTCAAAATCCGTCCATACTGCACCTTCCGGCGTCTGCAGCAGGTTCCGGCGATGTGCATCCCCATGCAGCACCTGTACCGGCATCCTGGTCGAAAAATGGGTAGGCATCAACTGCGACGCCAGCCTCCAATGTCCCTCTCGTAAAGCGATCAGGTCCTGCGCGCTCAAACGGCGTCGGACCTCCAGCCACTTCAGCCAGTGAGGAAGCTCGTCTAGCACCACGCCCATATAAGGCACACGTCCGGGAAAACCGCGCAGCGCCCGATGCAACTCACGGAGACTGGCACAAGCCGTTTCGAGCGGGACCTCCAGCCCTGGATCATGCACCACAAACCGCCAGAATGTCAGAGCCAGTGCGTCGTCGTCCGACCCTCCCGTCGGCCTCCACACATGCGGGCCGGCCGGTAATTCCGTTGCCGGGTGCACGACCGGAAAACCTGCCTGATGAAGATAGGACGCGACGTCAAGATCACGCTGGAGCCAGTTGGCAGCCGGCCGCCGGACCA
Organism: uncultured Ktedonobacteraceae bacterium; assembly: GCA_964657395.1. Classification (GTDB taxonomy): domain Bacteria; phylum Acidobacteriota; class Terriglobia; order Terriglobales; family Acidobacteriaceae. The sequence goes on along the minus strand of CAZZUX010000001.1, from coordinate 36,334 downwards.
GTCCCGTTGTCGTGGCGACTCGCGCCATGACAGGATACGGGGCAAGATGCACCAGTGCATTGCTTCCGTCCCGGAGCAGCAGAGGTTGAATGTCTTTCAAGCCGAACTGCCCGGCGACGGCAACGGCTGCAGCAATGGCGCGAGAACTTAAGACATCCATAACCGAAAATACCGCAATCGCTGACTCGCGGCCTCATGCGAATCCGGCAGGGCACTCAGTACTGGTAAAAACCTCGACCCGATTTTCGCCCCAGCCATCCCGCATCCACCATCCGGATCAGGAGTGGACAGGGCCGATACTTCGGATCGCCGATCCCCTCCTCGAGCACTCGCATGATGTCGAGACACACATCGAGCCCGATGAAGTCAGCCAGCGTTAACGGCCCCATCGGATGAGCCATCCCCAGCTTGAAGATCTGGTCAACAGCCTCTGCCGTCGCGACGCCTTCCATCACCGCAAACATCGCCTCGTTCAGCAGCGGCATCAGCACCCGGTTCGACACAAACCCGGCCGCATCATTCACCTCGACCGGCGTCTTTCCCAGCTTCCGTGAAAGCTGGTCTACTGCCTCAAATGTCTCCTGCGAAGTCTGGAGTCCACGCACTACTTCCACCAGCTGCATCACTGGAACGGGGTTGAAGAAGTGCATGCCGATCACGCGGTCAGCTCGCCTGGTTTGGGCCGCTAGACGGGTGATGGATATCGATGAAGTATTACTTGCAAGAATGCTGTCATCTGGTAGTAGAGAATCGAGTTCTCGGAATATCTCACGCTTGACTTCAAACCGTTCAGTAGCTGCTTCCACGACCAGCCTGCAGTCTTTTAAATGCTCCCAGCCCACAACACCGCGGATCCGTCCAATAGCAGAGGACCGCTCTTCCGGTGTCAGCTTCCCCCTGCTGACTTCCCGCTCGAGGTTGGTTCGGATCGCTCCCAGCCCCCGCTCCAGCGGCGCCTCACCCACTTCGCACAGCAACACGGGAAATCCACTCTTCGCGAACACATGCGCGATGCCATTGCCCATCGTCCCGGCGCCGATCACGCCAATCAACTTCTCATTCTCCGCTTCTGATGCCATTTCCTTAGCTATCCGGCCTTGCGCGATCCATTTAGACGATCCGCATTACCACGCACGTTATATTGTCACGGCCGCCAGCCGCGTTCGCACCCTGCACGAGCGCTTCAACTGCTTCCTGTTCCGTCTTTGCATCCTGCAGCACCCTTGCCATCGTCTCTTCACTGAGCTCGCGCGTCAGCCCATCCGATGCCAGCACAAAGACATCCCCCGCATGCAGCTCTACTTCGCGGACATCGGGAGTCGCTTCGGAAGTCGTTCCAATCGCCCGCGTAATCACATGCTGGAAAGGTGAACGTTCCGCCTGGGTTCGCGTAAGCTGCCCCAGCCGAATCTGCTCTTCCACCAGCGAATGATCTACGGTCAGCCGTTCCAGGCGACCTTCCCGCCAGGCATAACAGCGGCTGTCGCCAACGTGCGCCACCCAGCCGCGTTGGCCATTCAGCGCCATCGCCACCAGGGTCGTCCCCATACCTTCAAGCCGCTGGTCGCTGTTCGCTTTGTGATAAACAGCCTGGTTCGCTGCCGCGACTGCCTCCACGATGCGGGCTTCAGACATCGCCCCGCCACTCAAAGTGGCTGCCACTTTCTCAGCAGCCAGGTGGCTGGCGATTTCGCCCGCTGCCGCACCACCCATACCGTCGCAGACTACGAACACGCCTGCTGCCGTGTCATAGAAAAACGCATCTTCATTGCTCTGCCGGACTTTCCCTGTGTGGGTCAGGCCATAGGCTTTACTCAAGCTGGGCGTCGTTTGCGTCAAACCATCATCCTTCTCGGTCCGAACTGCCGGTGATACCAACCGGACACAGATGCGAAGGATACCAGCAACCCATCGGGCGCCGCACGCAATCTCGAGGCATCTACCAACCTTGTGGTAATCGGCACAATGCTATCGCGGCAACCTGCCGTTCGAATGAAAAGAACCCTCAGGACAATGACCGTCCTGTCGGAACTTCCATCGCTGCCGGGTCACTGCCGGCTTCTTCCTGCTCTGCGGTAGAAGCCGCCGCTCTTGCGATCATCGTCGCCACGTAGGCTGCGCCGAATCCGTTGTCGATATTCACGACGGTCACGTTCGGCGAGCAGGAGTTCAACATTCCCAACAGCGCTGCCACTCCACCGAATGCCGCGCCGTAACCAACGCTGGTTGGCACGGCAATCACCGGGACACCGACCAGGCCGCCGACCACGCTTGGCAGCGCGCCCTCCATGCCCGCACACACCACCACGGCAGACGCCTTGCGGATGGTTCCCTGCTGACTCAGCACGCGATGTAGCCCGGCAACACCCACATCATGAATCCGATCTACCGGCACGCCCATGCAGCTTGCCGTCTCGGCAGCCTCCTCAGCAACCGGAAGGTCGCTGGTTCCTGCACAAATCACAGCCACCCGTCCGGCGTCCGGCAGCGGCTCGCGGCCTGCCAGCGCGATCGTTCGAGCTACAGCCGAGTACTGCGCCTCCGGCGACACCCTTTGCACGGCAGCCCAGTGTTCCGCAGTCGCTCGCGTTGCCAGCACATGCTCGCCGGCTCGCACCATGCGTAAAAAAATCTCGGCTACCTGGTCCGGCGTCTTCCCGGCTGCATAAATCACCTCCGGCATACCCAGCCGCAAGGCTCGGTGATGATCGATCTTGGCGAAACCAGCATCCTCGTAAGGCACCTGCGACAACTCTTCTGCCGCTTGGCCGACGGATGTCTGTCCCGCCTGCACCTGCTGTAATAAACGCAGCAACGTCTCTTTTCTCATCGCAGCACTTCCGCGGCACTCGAGACCTGCTCGGATTGCTGATGCCAGGCCGTAATCGCTGCCAGCATTACGTCTTTCAAGGCCGCGCCATGACGCTGAGCGGCTTCCCGGCAGTCTTCAAATTCAGGAGCAGCATTCCACACATGTCCCTCGCGTATTCCCAATTTCACGCGAACAATACCAAACGCAGTTTCGATGAAAACAATCCTGCGCTCCAGGATTGAGCGTCTTTCCTCGCGGCTGCGAACCCCCAACGTTGTCGTCTCACGAAACAGCAGCTCTTCCAACATCGAAGCCCTATCCCTGGCGCACAGTACTGTCAGCAATGTTCCCTGGCGGCCTTTCTTCATCATGGCCGGCTGTTGCATCACGTCCAGCGCACCATGCTCCAGCAGTTCCTGCGTGGCATAGGCCAGCACCTCCGGCGTCGCGTCATCGATGGCGCATTCCAGTATTGTCACCTGGTCGGAAGAGTCGTTCTTCGCAGTCTGCCCGGCAAAGCTCGTGCGCTGCTGGTCGGCCGCCAGTGTGTCGCCGACACGCAGCCGAAGCACATTCGGAAATCCATCCGGATTTCGTGTTCCCGCGCCGTACCCGGTCGCAGTCGTCTTCATCGCCGGTACCGCGTCGAAGGAGCAACCCAGTGCCAGCAGCAGAGCAGCACCCGTCGGTGTTGTCATCTCCTTCGCCGGGCCCTCAGCGTACACCGGGATGCCAGTCAGAAGTTCTGCCGTCGCCGGCGCCGGTACTGGAAAACGCCCATGTGCACAATTTACGAAGCCGGAACCGGTATTCACCGGCGAACAGAACCACTGCTCCAAACCAAGCGAAGCCGCTCCCGCAGCGCCACATACGATGTCGATGATTGCATCCACTGCCCCTACTTCATGGAAGTGGATGGTCTCAAGCGGCACGCCATGAATCTTTGCTTCTGCGCGACCGAGGTGCTCAAACGCCGCCACCGCAATCCGCTCTGCTTCGGCCGAGATTGCCGCTCCCCGGATCAGCGTCAAAATCTCCGTTAGACCTCGGCCGTGACGATGCGCATGTTCATGTTCGTGCGTGTGAGTGTGTCTTTCATCATGCGCATGGGCGCTATCCGTATGGGAGTGGCTGTGCACCGTTCCATCCGCATGAGTGTGTGTATGCGCATGCGAAGCCTCGGTATGCGCGTGGGAATGACTGTGGGTCACGATACTGCCGTCTGCCGATACATGCGTATGGCTATGTGTATCGGCATGCGAAGGCACACTTGTGCGGCTCTCCTCTGACAAGCCGCCATCCGCCTCCTGCCCGTTCAGCAGGACCCGCACCTTCGTTGACTGGATCCCGCTGCGATCGACTCTGCCAAACTCCAGCCTGACTCCAAGGCCGAGCGCATCAGCTGCTTCCTGCAGCAGACGTGGATTCACTCCCGCGTCACACAGCGCTCCCAGGAACATGTCTCCGGCAATCCCGGAAAAACATTCGAGATAACCAATCCTCATCCCACTCTCCTGTTTGTCGACGCTGCCAGCAGCACTTCAAAGGGCAGCACCTCGTTCATCGCACCCGAGCGATAGCCGTCGCAATCGATCGCCACGTACTGGAAACCTTGGGCTTTCACCCGCTGACTGATCTCCTTCATCAGCGCCGTCGAAACCTCCACGCCCATCTCTTCAGCCGATAGTTCAATCCGTGCGATCGTGCCGTGGTGTCGCACACGGAACTGCACCATCCCCAGTTCGCGTAAAGCCTCTTCGGCCGCGTCAATCTGCCGCAAGGCTTCAGGCGTCACCTTGCGTCCATATTCAATGCGTGATGACAAGCAGGCTGACGCCGGCTTGTCCCACACTCGCAGGCCAGCCTCAGCAGAGAAGGCCCGGACATCTGCCTTCGTCAGCCCGGCTTCTGCCAGCGGCGCACGTACATCGTACTTTGCAGCGGCTCCATGTCCCGGCCGATAATCACTGGTGTCATCCGCATTCAAGCCATACGCCACGTGCTGAAATCCGCGCGCCAGCCTCTCGCGCTCCATCACGACAAACAACTCGTCCTTGCAGTGGAAACAGCGCTGCGCATCATTGCGTGTATACGCCTCCTGCTCCATCTCGTTAGTGTTCACAACCAGCAGAGGGATCTTCTCTTCCTGCGCAAACCTCACTGCATCTGCCATCTGGCTCCGGGCAAGACTGGGCGAATCCGCCAGGACAGCCAGCATCTTCTCGGGCCCCAGCACCGAGTGGGCCGCCCAGGCCAGGTAAGCCGAATCGACACCGCCGGAGTAGGCCACCATCACGCTGCCAAGCTCCGCAACTTTTTCTTCCAGCTGCTGCTTCTTCGTCATCAACCCCGCCAAGATTCCGGACGCATCTCAAAGTCCCGCCGAGTCCACGTCTCCGCACCGCCGGCCACCGGCACAACAGTGAGATGCCTGCTCCCGCGTGGCTTAACCCAGCAGCGCTTGCATTGCTTTCGACAGGAGTACATCCAAACGACTGAATCAACTCAGCACTACGCTTACGTTACGCCGACTGCTTCGGGAACCTCAACCTCGAGCTGCCCATTTGCTATCTCGATCGGAGTTTCCGGCCGGCGGCAGATCGCGTTACCCTGAAAGCTGCCCGCGATCCACTGGCACCCGAGGAGCAGCCCCGCAGTCTTCATGCTGAAACCAACGTTTCGTTCGCAGCTCAGCCCGTTGGAACGGCACCAGGTGCGCACCCTGATCGCCCAGGACACCATAGCGCTTGCTTCCATCTTTGCCATCACCGCTGCGCTCGCCGTAGCCACCTATTTCCTGTTTCAGTCCTATACCACCCACCGTAAGGAACTGGCAGACCGCTGGTTTTCGCGAGGCCAAAAAGCACTCAGTCTGAATCAGCCCCTGGTTGCCATCGACGCCCTTCACTCTTCCCTGCTCTATGCTCCCGGTCAGCGGCAGATTGAAATTACCCTCGCCTCCGCTCTTGCCTCTGCCGGCCGCATCGCCGAGGCCACCGCCTACTTCAATACCCTCCGCGAAGTGGAGCCAGGCAACGGCCTGATCAATCTGCAACTCGCCCGCCTCGCCGCTCGCAGCAGCAATGAAGAAGCAGCCAAGTACTACTATCACGCAGCCATCTATGGCAACTGGGAAGGGGATGGCTACATGCGCCGCCGCGACGCCCGCCTTGAACTGGCCCGCTTCCTCATCTCGAAAGGCCATTACGAACAAGCTCGATCGGAGCTGCTTGTCGCCGCCGGCAACGCACCATCCACCGACCTCGAGGTGCAGTCGCTGATCGCCGGCCTCCTCGTCGAAGCCCATGCCTCTGCGGACGCACTGAATATCTACCAGCAGCTCCTGGTTCACTCCCCTAACAACATCGCTGCGCTTCAAGGCGCAGCTCGGACTGCGTACAGCCTTGGCTACTACCAGCTTGCCCATCAATACCTGTTGAAAGTCGTCGCACTCACTGGGACCGAACACTCGGCCGCATCAGCCAGCCACGCCGCCGAAAACAACGACGCGCCTCTGGATTCTCCTGGTAAACGGTCCAGCGATCAGGATCTGCTTCGCAAAGTCAGCCGCATCATCATTCTCGATCCGTCTTCGGATCTCGCTCCGGAAGCACTTGCCACCCGCATCATCAATGATCGTGATTTAGCCCGTCACCGTTTTGAGGAATGCTCAGCTGCGCCAAACGCCCCCGCCACGGCAGCTTCTCCGCAGTCGCCTTCAGCGGCGCAGCCCCCAGCATCGTCACGGGCTTTGGCCACTCTCCTGAAGCCGTTCCAGAAAGCGCCGGGCACGCCCCCAACGACGAATGATTCACCCCAGGCCAGCACGCCGGAAGCATCGTCGTCACCCATGCAGCAGCTCGCGGCATCCTGGGCAGCTGAGCCGCAGCGGCTGACAGTGAAGCAGCTGATGAGTGACTTCACCCTTGAACAACAGGAAATCAAACTGATCCAGCAGACCGAGCTGCTTACCCAGGCCGCATGCGGAGATCCCACAGGTGACGACGCTATCCTGCTTCGCCTTGCTCAGGTTCCCAGCAGCCATGGACTGGAGCAGACCCATGAGTGACGAAATCCAAAACATAACTCACTCCGCAATCGCGAACATGGAAGCCCTGAGCGCCGTCGACGTACCGCCTTCGGACTCCACACCACCAGAGCCCGAGCAGCCGAAGAACAGCATCCCCGAAAGCGAGCTTCGCGAATCCGTCGTACCGATCCGTGAACCCATCGACATTCAGAAGCTCGCTCCGTCACGCGACGAACGTCTCTTCCTCGTTCTGTCTATCTTCATCGGCGTCATCTCCGGCCTGCTGGTCGTCTCCTTCCGCATCGCGATCTCGTGGGTGCAGATCCTCACTCTCGGCTCCTCGCCGCACGCCGGGCAGCCGCGTCTCATCATCGTTCCCGTCACCATGGGCCTCATCGTGGCCGCCCTGGTGCAGCTGGCCTTTCCCGCCGCCCGCGGCTCCGGCGTCAACCAGACCAAGGCTGCGCTCTACATCTACAACGGCTTCATCTCGTTCAAGACCGTCATTGGCAAGTTCCTGACGTCGGCCCTCGCTATCGGCGGCGGCTTCTCGCTCGGTCCCGAGGACCCATCACTGCAGATCGGTGCCGGCGTCGCCTCCATCGTCAGCCGCAAACTGCGACTCTCGCGACAACGCCTCCGCGTCTTCGCTCCCATCGGAGCGGCAGCCGGTCTCGCCGCTGCCTTCAACGCGCCCATCTCCGCCATCCTTTTCGTCATTGAAGAAGTCATCGGTCAATGGAGCGCAGCGGTCCTCGGCTCCATCGTCCTCTCCGCTATTTCCGCCGTCGTCGTCGCACGCACCTTCTGGGGGTCGGAGCCGATGTTCCGCATTCCCTCCGTCACCCTCAACGATCCGCGCGAACTCACTGCCTATGCTCTTCTCGGTGTGATCGGAGGCCTCGCTGCCTCCATCTTTTCGCGGGCACTGATGTACCTGCGCCCCCGCCTGCGCAACCTGCCAAACTGGACCTTCTATCTCCAACCAGCCGGCGCCGGACTCATCGTCGGCCTCATCGGCTACTTTGGCTTTCCGCAGATCATGGGTCCCGGCTACGAGGTCATGGACCAGGCCATCCACGGCCAGTTCACATGGCAATTTCTCATCGCCCTCGCTGCTATCAAGATCGTCGCAACCACTGTTTCGTTTTCCAGCGGGACCCCCGGAGGCATGTTTGCTCCCACGCTTTTTACCGGAGCCATGCTCGGCGCCGCCATCGGCACCTTCGAGAAGCACTACTTCCCGTCACTCTCGGTCTCCGTCGGCTCCTACGCCCTGGTCGGCATGGGCGTCCTCTTCGCAGGATTCCTGCGCGCCCCGCTCACCTCGGTCTTTATGGTGCTTGAGACCAGCGGCAACTACTCGATTATCCTGCCCGTCATCCTCGCCAACACCATCGCGTACCTGCTGTCGCGCTCCCTGCAGCATCACCCCATCTTCGAAGTCTTCACCCACCAGGACGGCCTCAATCTGCCTTCCATGGAAGAGCAGCGCGAAGTTGTGGGCTTGCACATTGAAGACGCGCTTCGCCCCGTCAGCATCCCCACCTACACCGGGTCCGATACGCTCGCATGGATTGCTGAAGCCATCGTCGGCGATCCCGAAAACTCCTCCGTCTTCCTCATCCGCTTGGCCGATGGCACCTGGTACGTCATGTCGCGCGACGAGTTCAGGGCTCTGTCCGAAGCACACCCTGAAGACACCCGCATCGTGGACCTGATCGGCGAAGAACGCACCCCCAACCTCTTCCCCGACCTCCCCATCGACAGCGCCATCCCTCACCTTGCGCGCTGGCCGATCCTGCCCATCCAGAACCGGGCCATCCGCGGCACCCTTGAAGGCACCATCACCCTGCCAGAAATCCTCGCGAGATATCAGCGGCCATAAGTCAACACTGCCGCTGGACTCACACCCCCAACTCGCAAGCAGCCAGCAGGGTCCCTTCCACCCGGGCCCGTATCTTCGCAAAAGCAATTTCACGAGCAGTCGACACATCATCCGCAAACGGCGCGAATCCACAATCATCCGTTGTCCCCAGCTGCGCCGCCGGTATAAACGAAGCCGCTTCCAGCACGCGATCCCGAACCTGCTCCGGCGTTTCAATCTTCGGATCGATGGGATCGATCACGCCGACAAATACTATTCGGTCTGGTCCCAGCAGCCTGCTCACCGTCGAAAGCACGGAACCTCTATCCCGTTCACTGGCCATCTGCAGATAAAAGCGACCCACATTCATCTGAAACAATTCCGGCAGCAGCGCCGCGTAATCGATGTCCGCGCTGTGTGTCGAGTCGTGATCACCACCCGGACACACATGCACGCCGATCTGCAGACGTTCCTCCAGGTTGAAGCTGTCAAGGACCTCGTTATTGAGTGCCACAAAGCTCCGCAGCATCTCTCCGGAAGGATCAAGCTTCAGCGACAATCGCGCTTCCGTAAAATCGATCTGCACGGATGCAGCGCCCGCATCGAGCGCACCTCGGAGATCGGTAACAGCTTCCGCGATCAGGTCCGCCAGGAAAGCATCCCGCGGATAGCCGTCTATCCCGGCAGCGGGATACAGCAAACTCAGTGCCGACGCGGAAATGACTGCCTGTTTGACTGGCAACTCCGTATAGCTCCGCGCAGCCTTGAGGTAACTCGCTGCGTGCACGCCATAGCGAAAAGGCCTCGACGTCAGACGCGGTAGCTGCCGGACATGCCCGTCCGCAAAAGGAATAGTCGCCCCATCCGGAGCAAGATTCTTCAGGCCGGCCAACGGGTAGGTAGCAAAACTCGGCTTGGTCTGCTCGCCGTCCGTAATCACCGGCGATCCGGTTTGCTCGAACAGCTCGATCGTCTCACGCAGTGCCTTGTCCTGCTCCGCCTGCAACGCTGCGTCACTGATCGTGCCAGCCTGGAACGCAACCATGGCCTGGATGAGGGAGGCTGGACGCGGAATACTGCCAATCGGTTCCGTCAAAATCGTCATGGCGGGAGTCTAGCCGGGCAAGCTCATACCCGGCATCCACCATTCGGTTGGCTTCGCCGCTTCCAGCGCCGCTCCGGTACTCTAATAGCAAGACTCGACCATGCTCAGCCTTCCGCGTCGCCTGATCCTCGGCCTCACTCTCCTGCTGTTACTCACAGCGGGAGCCGGGATCTTCGCCGGCGCCGCCCTCAGCCATGCAGCCGCGCTTGATCACGCCCACCTCACCCGCGAAGCTGCCATGGCCACTCGCGATGTGCTGGCTTATCACGCGCGCACCGGCGCCGTCGTCATCATCCTGCTTGCCACCCTGGTAGCGGCTGCGACTGCGCTCCTGGTTCTGCGCCCACTGCGTCAGGCCGCCCTGACTGTGCGTTCCATTGGCCAGGGAGATCTCGAAGCTCGCATGGAGTGGGGCTATCACGATGACCTCGGCACCATCGCTACGGAAATCAATCGCATGGCCGTCCGACTGCGCGACCTCCGCGAGACTGAACAAGGCCGCCGCCAGATGGAATATCAGCTATCCGATGCCGTCGTTCAGTCCATCTACGAACCAATTATCGTCACAGATGCCCGCGGCCAGGTCCTGAAGCTCAACCAGGCTGCCGGCGCCATCCTCGGCGATACAGCCGATGCTCGGCTTGCTCTCTCCAGTACCCCGGGCGGCGAGAAGATACTGGCGGCAGTCCGCGACGCCGTTGCCATGCAGCGACCAATCGCACACGAAGGTGAAAGCGCCATACTCCCGCTTCGGATCGGCAATGCCAATCGCTCTTACCGCCTCCGCACCACCCCGATGCGCGATGCAGACGGCAGATTGCTGGGGGCCGTGTCGGTTCTCGAAGACATGACCGAGCTGCAGGATCTCGACCGCTTCAAAACCCGCTTCATCTCCGTCGCATCCCAGAAGCTGCGCGAACCCCTCGAACAGGCTCGGCTCGGCCTCTACGCGCTGCTTCGAGGATTTGCCGGCGAATTACGTCCCCTTCAACTCGATCTCATCCAGGGTGTACAACAGTCCGCCGAAAATCTGACCGACCTGATGGCGGACCTCATCGATGTCGCCGAACTCGACAGCGGCCGTCGAGAAATCCGTGTCGAAAAACTTCGGCCCATCGATCTGCTTCAGGATGCCCTCAACCGCCATCGCGAAGCAGCTCGCAAAAAACACATTGATCTCCAGGTACAGGGCTATGCCGATCTCTCCCCCATCTCCGGCGATCGCCGCGCACTTCGCAGCGTCATGGACAATCTCATCACCAACGCCATCCGCTTCACTCCGGAAAACGGCTCCATCATCCTCGAAGTTCAGGAGACCGGCGATCGCATTCAGTTCTTCGTGCGCGACTCCGGACGCGGCATTGAACCCGAGCGACTACCCCGCATCTTCGGCCGGTTCGTCGACTCCAGCGGTGACGGCACCGGCCTGGGCCTCGCCCTTGTTCGCCGCTTGATCGAACTGCAGCGGGGACAAGTCTCCATGGAAAGCCGTGTCGGACAGGGCACGACCGTCTCCTTCATCCTGCCAGTCGCTACACCGTCCATGAGCCGTCATCCAATCGAGGTGGGCTGAATGGCTATCGACGATCCCCACTTGGAGCCGGCCGCTGACGATCTGGCCCTCCCCGTTCCCCCTCCGGAAGCAGCAAAGTTACGCGTCTACATCGGCGCCGCGCCAGGCGTTGGCAAGACCTACCAGATGCTGGAAGACGCTCACCTGCTGCGCAAACAGGGAGTGGAAGTTGTCATCGGCCTGATTGAGACACACGGCCGCGCTGATACCGAAGCGATGATTCGCGACCTCGAGGTCATTCCACAAAAAGAAATTAACTATCGTTCGGTCAAGCTGCACGAGATGGATCTCGAAGCCATCCTCGTACGCAAACCCCGCACCATCATCGTCGACGAACTGGCACACACCAACGTTCCCGGCTCACGCAATCGCAAGCGCTACGAAGATGTTCTCGAAATGCTCGATGCCGGCATCAACGTCATGACCGCCGTCAACATCCAGCACATCGAAACTCTCAACGACGCTGTCGCTCGCTCCGCCAACACGCAGATTCGCGAAACCGTCCCTGACAGCATCCTCAAACGCGCCGACGAAGTCGTGAACGTCGACATCACTGTCGAAGAACTTCGCTCCCGCCTCCGTCAAGGCAAAATCTACACTCCGGACAAAGTGGAGCAGGCACTCTCCAACTTCTTCCGCAAAGGCAATCTGAACATGCTGCGCGAACTCGCGCTGCGCACGACTGCCGAGGAAGTCGGTACGCGTGCAGCCGAATACAGGCGCATCCAGGGCCTTGATCAGGCACCCATGCCCGAAAAAGTCATGGTCTGCCTGTCGGTTCGTCCAGGAGCCGACCGCCTGCTCCGCCTGGGCGCCCGCCTTGCCGGCCGGCTTTCGAGCGAGTGGTATGCAGTCCGCGTTGAATCACCGGAACTCGACGAGCGGCATGCCGATCCCGAAACGACCCACCGCATGGAAGAGTACCAACGCTCTGCCCGCGAACTGGGCGCAAAAGTCGTAGTGCTCAAAAGCAAGAAGGTTTCCAACGCCCTGATCGAATTCGCAAAGCAGGAAAATCTCGCGCACGTCGTTTTTGGTCAGTCTGCCCGCTCGCGTCTCGATATCCTTTTGCGCGGCTCTGTCATCAACCGCTTCCTCTCCGAAGTTCGCGACGTCACCGTTCACGTAGTTCCAATGATCAAAGCCCGCCGCGAACGCTAGCTGTCGCTGCCTTCAAGCGCGATGCATCGCCGGCACAACCTTCAAACGATCCAGCGCAGGATGCATCACAGAAGGCTTGGACGTGACCGACTCCGACTGCAACCGGCTCATTAAGGCACGATACCCGGCAGAAATCATGCTCCAGCGAAATCTCTTCTGGTAGTTGGCAAATCCCTCGCGCGCCAGGTGCCTTCGCAACGACGGTTCCAGGATCAACCGCTGCAGCGCGGTCGCCAGCGCCTCAATCGAATCCCGCGGCACCAGCAGACCTCCACCCTCTGCAAAGATCTCGGGTATTCCTCCGGCATCTGTCGCCACTACAGGCAGACCCGAAGCCATCGCTTCCACATTCACCATTCCGAACGGCTCTTCCCACAGCGAGGGACAACAGAAGATTGCAGCACCGCGAAATTCATCCGCCAATGCCTTCCCCGCTGTGTACTGGATGAACTTCACATTGCTCGGCGCATGAAGACGCAGCCGTTCCAGGTACTCAGAACTACGGTCATCGCCAAAACCCACGCTCCCTACAATCCTCGCCACGGCAGAAGAACCCTGCTGCTGCAACAATCGCATGGCTTCCACCAGGATATGCACGCCTTTCTCTGGAATGAGGCGACCCACAAACAGGACTGTCACCGGCAGTGTCTCTTTCGCAGAGAGAGGCGGATAGAAACAATTCTCGTCTGCCCCGTTATATAGAACCGCAGTATTCTCCAGGTTCTTGACTAGCCGCCGCCCCTGCTGCTCAAGAAACTCGCTGTTAAACACCGTAAGATCCGGACTCAGGCGCGCCTTCTCCGCAGCGGTAAGATTCGCCAGGTGATCATTGTGCATATGCAGGACCACTTTGTAATGGGTTTTGCGCTTCTCTGCAGGCGGCAGCGCCAGCACATACTCCGGACGATTGTGGATGTACAACACATCGCCATCCTTCAATCGCTCCACCACAGACTTCATGAGCCAACGCAAGACGCGAACCCGGTAAGAAATGCGCAGGCAGAAATCCCGATGCTTCAGGAACTTGCCATACCACCGCATACCCGTCATCGGCAGCAGCCGCTTCCTGTCGAAGATCCAGCTATCATCGGCCCACGGACAGATAATCCTGGCATCATCCGAACGGACCGTGTGCGCAACCCAGCGGGAGAGCGCTCCGCCTGCAAATTCGGAGAATGGTTCTACTTCGGGCAATACGTGGTAAATCATCGGCCAGGCTCCTCAAGTCACGCAAAACTGCATCGCCTTCACAGGCAAGTGCCCCATGGTGAACGACACCAAAGGCATAAAAAGGATCAGTGAATCCATCCTTACCAATAATCTGTAATTTGAAAAGTTACGTTAGGACGGTAGATAAAGAAGCAACAGCCCGCGCCTCTCGACTGTTACTCTCGACACGGCTGGGCGCGCTCCGGCCCGTGAGCTCCACAGCCTTGCTGATCGTCGCCTGTATTTCAGCCACAATCGATAACGCGATTACAGCCGGCCCGTCTCCACCCAGGTTCAGCCCCGCTGGCGAGTGCACCTTCATCCGGCTCTCCTCAGCACCGACATCCTTCCGCGCAGCAGCATCTTGCAGAAGATCAGCCGTCCTGTACCGAGGACCCAGCACCGCCAGATACGCTAGCGGCGTCGTCAACAGCATCGGCAGGTATTTCAAATCCTGCTCATAGCTGTGCGTCATCAAAACCGCCGCATCTGTCGAACGAAGTCTCGCTCTCGCCTCGTCCGCGCTGGTCAGGACAATCACCTCATCCGCTTCCGGAAAGCGCGTTCTCGTCGCCAGGTTTGATCGTCCATCCGCTGCCGTGATATGCCAGCCCATCGTCCGAGCCAGCGCCACCAGCGGCTTCGCGTCGTCGCCTGCTCCAAACACCATCAGCCCGCATCTCGGCGCAAGGTATTCGGCAAACACAGCCACTCCCTCTCCGACACCATCCGGCGCCAGGAAAGATGACACGCCTGACCGGAAAGCATCCATGGCCAGCGCGCCCAGTACGTCCTCGCCCGCCTCCGTATCTTCATCTACCAGGCTGCGCCTACCTGTCTCCGGACCACTCAGCGCCACCGCGCATGCCAGCGGCAGCCGCGCCTCCCATGCCGCCTTTAGTCGCCTCAGGAAACCTTCCGCAGACTCCCGCCGCTCCAGCAGCAGATGCACTGTTCCGCCGCAGCCCAATCCGTACGGCCGGTCGCCATCCGTCTCAAAAGACGTGGAGTAGGCCTTTACCAAAGGTCCCTTTTCCGTCAGCCACCACGCCTGCTTACTTACTTCCGCCTCCAGGCATCCTCCGCTGATCGTCCCGGCGCGCAGTCCACTCTTCGTCATCAGCATGCGAGCACCGGGCTTGCGGTACGAAGACCCTTCCACGCGCACCACGGTCGCAAGAACGCATTCTTCCACTCCGTCTGCGATCTGCCGCCACAATTGCAGTACCTGGTCAAGGTCTGACACTGCTACATGCCCCATTTCCCGACGAGTTCCGTCCTCTCAACGCTAGGCGCGCTTCTCGTCCTTCAGCAGATCTTCGATGCGCACCGGCAACTCACGGACTCGCACTCCAGTTGCGTGATACACCGCCGCCGTAATCGCTGGTGCCACGCCCGCCAGCCCGATTTCGCCAACACCGCGCGCGCCATACTCGTTCAGTACCAGGTCGGGATGATTCAGGAAGTGCACATCGATCTCTGGCGAATCTGCGTTCGTCGTCATCAGGTAGTCCGCAAGATTATTGTTCACCGGATGTCCATTGCGCGAATCGTAGATCGTCTCCTCGAACAGCGCCATGCCAACACCCATCACCACCGCACCCTCCACCTGGTTGCGCGCAGGACGCTGGTTGATAATCTTTCCCACATCGATCACTGACACTACCCGCTCCACCTTCAGATGAGCAATCCCGGGATCCCAGCTCACTTCCACAAACTGCGCACCGTACGAATGCAGCGAGTACTTCTTCATCTCCGGATCTTCCATCGACGACTGCGACTTGCCCTCGCCGCTCGCGCCCCGCACATTCGCCATCTTCAATATTTCTTCGAACGGCATTCCCTGCGCCGCATCCTGGTCCTTGCGATGCACCCGTCCGTCGGTAAACGACAGTTCCTCAGCCTTGCCGTTCTGAAAAGGCGAGCCCTTCACCCCAACCGCCACTTTCAGCAACGCCGCAGCCGCAGCGTCGGATGCCTGTCCAATCGCAGGAAGTACCGTTGCTGTTACGAATGACCCACCCGACAAAGGCCCTGTCGGCAGCGAGCTGTTCCCCAGCACCACCTGGATTTTCTCAATCGGGATTCCGGTCTTCGCATGTACCGCCTGCGCAAAAATGGTGTACGTCCCCGTGCCGATATCCTGCGTCGCGCAACTCACTCGCGCCGAGCCGTCATCGCGCAACTCCACGGTCGCTTCGCACGGCAGCCGCATCGCGATCCACGAGCACGCCGCCACACCCCATCCAAGAATTCGATCGCCATCTCGCATCGAACCCACTGCCGGATTGCGCTTGGCCCAGCCAAACTTCTCCGCGCCTACCGTCAGGCACTCCTTCATGTGTCGCGATGAAAATGGTAGGCCGTTGCTCTCATCCTTTTCTGGCTCGTTCAAAAGACGCAGCTGGACTGGATCCATCTTCAGCGAGATCGCCAGCTCGTCCATCGCCGACTCCAGCGCAAACAGTCCAGGCACCGCGCCCGGTCCGCGCATCGCCGTCGGCGTTCCCAGGTGACGCTGTACCATCGCCGCCCGCACGCTCAGGTTGGGTGTGCTGTAGGCGTACGGCGTGGCCTCGCCGCAATTCTCACCCACCTCATCCAGCATCGACGTATCACTCACATAGTCATGCTGCAGCGAAACCAGCTTACCCTCGGCCGTCGCGCCAAGTTTCACGCGCTGCTGCGTACGCGGCCGATGCCCCACATTCGAGAACATCATCCTCCGGCTCACCACGATCTTCACCGGCCGTCCCGTATCGCGCGCCGCCACAGCAGCCATCGCAGAATGAGGCCACGGAAACAGCTTTCCGCCAAATCCTGAACCCAGGAACTTCATCACGATCTGCACGTTCTCCGGCGGTACTCCGAGAATCTGCGCCATCGCCGCCTGCTGGTTCTTGAGCGACTGCGTCGTCTCATACAACGTGTACCGGCCGTTCTCCCACACCGCTACCGCCGCATGCATTTCGATCGGATTATGCGTCTCCACCGGCGTCACGTAGGTGTAGTCCACCTTCACCGGCGCGCTCGTGAAAGCAGTCTCCGCATTGCCGCGCTCACTGCCCACCTTCAGATGAGCAAAGCCCTCACCCAGCTCGGTCGACACATTGGGCTTCTCCTCGACATACTTCACGACCACTGCATCCGCCGCAGCTTGCGCCCGCTGCAGGGTATCTGCAACTACTACGGCTACATATTGACCACTGTAGTAAATCCGCTCATCTTCAAACGGGGGCCGGGTCTCATCCACGTGGGCATTCTCGTCATCCGGCAGCGGCCGATACATCTTGGGCGCATGCCCATAGCGATACACTTTCGCCACGCCCGGCATCGCCTCGGCTGCCGACGCATCCAGGCTCACAATCTTTCCGTGCGCAATCGTGCTGCACACCGGCACCGCAAACAGCATGCCGGGAAAATAGTAATCTGACGAGTACATCGCCGTACCCGACGTCTTCTGCGGCCCATCGATTCGCGGGACACTGCTGCCAATAATCGATGCAGACTTCTTCACATCCGGATGCGCAACTGTCGTAGCCATCTCTTCTCCGAAACTCGGTTACACGTTCTCTGTCGTGGCCATCTTCAAAGCACGCACCAGGCAGCGCTTCGACAACTCAACCTTGAATGCATTCTGCGATTGTGGCTTCGCATGCTTCAGCGCCGCCTCAGCCGCCGCACGAAAATGCTGCTCCTCTGCCGGCTTGCCCATCAGCAGATGTTCAGCTTCTTCCGCCCGCCATGGCCGCGTGCCAACGCCACCAAGGGCGATCCTTACCTGCTTCAAACGATTGCCGTCTACGTTCACCACCACGGCGGCAGAGGCCAGCGCAAATTCATAGCTCGCTCGATCGCGCAATTTCAAATACACGCTTTTCGTGCCCGCAGCCTGCGCCGGCAACATCACGTGCGTAATCAGGTCGCCGGGCTCCAGCACCGTCTCAAGATGAGGAGTCGACCCCGGCAGCAGATAGAAGTTTTGCAGCGCGACAGTACGGCTGCCTTTGCTGCCCTCGATCTGTACCTTCGCTTCATAGGCCGCCATCGCAACCGCCATGTCCGACGGATGTGTCGCAATGCAGTGTTCGCTCGTCCCAAGGATCGCCAGCATCCGATTGTGTCCGCCAATCGCTGCGCAGCCCGAACCAGGTGTCCGCTTGTTGCACTCTTTATAGCTGGTATCGCGGAAGTAGTTGCAGCGCGTTCTCTGCAGCAGGTTGCCACCCGTCGTCGCCATGTTGCGCAACTGCGCCGACGCACCCGACAGGAGCGCCTGCGACAACGCCGGATAACTCTTCATCACTGCCGGGTCATGCGCCAGGTCGGAGTTCCGCACCAGCGCACCAATCTTCAGCGAACCATCCGGCTGCTGCTGCACCGCGCTCAGGACCAGCCGATTAATGTCGACCACCTTGCGCGGCTGCTCCACGTTCAGCTTCATCAGGTCGATCAGCGTCGTCCCGCCTGCCACAAACCGCACATCCGCGCCCTGCTGCGCCGTCTTCGACACCGCCGCCAGCCGCGACGCCTGCTCCACGCTCGAAGCCTTGCTCAATTCAAAAGTATTCATCGTTGCGTCCTGTCTGGTTCCGGTTCGCTCAGGCTTGTTTGCGGACGTATTGCACGGCCGCGACAATATTCGGATACGCGCCGCACCGGCAGATATTGCCGGACATCGCTTCCTTCACCTCGTGGTCCGAAGTCCCGATCGGTTCCTTCAGCAGCGCCACCGCGGACATGATCTGCCCGGATGTGCAGTAGCCGCATTGGTAGCCGTCATGCTCCACAAAAGAAGCCTGCATGGGATGCAGATTGCCCGGCTGCCCCAGGCCTTCGATCGTCGTGATCTCGTCGCCCTCATGCATCGCCGCAAAGGTCAGGCAGCTGTTCACACGGCGACCGTTGATGTGCACCGTGCAGGCTCCGCACTGCCCGTGATCGCAGCCCTTCTTGGTACCGGTCAGCTGCAGGTCTTCGCGCAGCAAATCCAGCAACGTCACTCTCGTCTCAAGGCGCTTACTGTATTTTTTGCCGTTGATCGTGAGCGTGACCGGGACTGCACCTTCCACTCCACGCTCGGCCTCGTTTTTAACGGCGGTGGCGGCCTGGCCTGCTGCAATCAGTGGCTGTGTCGTTGCTGCGATCCCGGCAGCCCCAAGCTGCCCCAGGAAAGACCTGCGGCTGAAACGACCGAACGGCGTTTTCGCGCCTGTCTCGCTTCCGTTTGTATCGTGATTGTTGGGCGGACACGGCTGCTGACTGTCTTCCGCTGGGGACGCGGTCTTCTTGGCATCAGGCATAATGCCAGTCTCTTCCAAAAAGGCCTTTACCGCAAAAAGTTTTGGACCACTTTGCTCTGAGTCAGAGAGCAGCGCAACTCTGTTGATCATGCAAACTGCGCGCTCATCCGACATTTCAGAACAATCAGTACGAATCGAAACGACTTTATTGGACGAATTTTGCCCCGCTGGTGAAATGCTTTCGGGCTTCATTCTCGGTTTGGCGCAGACTCCAGCGACAGTTACCTTCCAGGTAAGTGGCATGCAATTGTTCCACGTGGAACAATTTGGCCTTGTTCGACCCAACGGCTCCGCCAACTTCAGAACAATGGCTGCTGTGCCAGAATGATGGTGAGCTAAAACCCATGTCTACCGAAAATCCTGTCATGACTGATCCTGCCCAAGTTTTCATTCCTCAAAGCCCCCTTAACGAGTCTGCCAGCGACCTTTCCGTCCTGGCGGCTGCTGCACCGGTGCCCGCCGAGCATGCCACTCTGCCGCACCCGCCTGAAGAGGATGAGTCGTTCGCCGCATTGTTTTCGGAGTACGAGCGCGGACACAAGGCTGCGGCCGAAGGCGGCAGCAAACAGATCCAGGGAACCGTGGTGAGTGTCACCGCCGAATCCATTTTCGTTGACATCGGCTTCAAAACAGAAGGTGTGCTATCTCTGACTGCGGCCGGAGCAGATGCGGCGCAGTTAAAGGCAGGCGACCACGTCCTTGTAAGCGTGAAGGGACGCAACGAGGAGGGCTACTACGAACTGACTAGGCAGAAGGTCGCGCAGCCCAGGGACTGGTCAGCCTTCGAGAGCGCCTTTGCAGAGAAGGCGACCATTGCCGGCAATGTGACAGCACTGGTGAAAGGCGGCTTTACAGTAGACGTGGGTGTACGCGCCTTCATGCCGGCTAGCCGGAGTGGCGTCCGCGATGCGACACAGATGGAGAAGCTCGTCGGGCAGGAAATCCATTGCCGCATCATCAAGCTTGAGGTCGATACCGAAGACATCGTTGTAGACCGCAGGGTCGTCGTCGAGCAGGAAGAATTGGAATCCCGGGGACAACGCTATAGCGAGTTAAAAGAAGGCGACATTCTGACTGGCACGATCAAGACGCTGGCTGCGTATGGCGCCTTCGTAGATCTGGGCGGTGTGGACGCGCTGCTGCACATCGGCGACATCTCGTGGGCCAGGGTCGAGAAGGTTGCAGAGGTGCTGACGGTCGGTCAGAGCGTCAACGTAAAAGTACTGAGTGTAGACGCGGCCAAGCAGCGCATTTCTGTAGGCATGAAGCAGCTGCTGCCTTATCCGTGGGATACGGCTGGCGAACGCTACAAGGCTGGCGACCGCGTCCAGGGAACGGTGACGAGGCTGGCAGAGTTTGGCGCGTTCGTACAACTGGAGCCGGGGATCGAAGGCATGGTGCACCTGTCTGAAATGTCGTGGGCCAAGAAGGTGCGCAAGCCCGGCGACATGGTCAAGGTGGGCGAGCAGGTGGATGCCGTCATCCTGGGGGTATCGGCTGCTGAGCGGAGGATATCGCTGGGTCTGAAGCAGACGCAGGATGATCCATTCAACGAGATGGTCCAGCGTTATCCGGTAGGCGCAGCAGTGGAGGGGCCAGTGACCAGCTTCACCAAGTTCGGCGCGTTCGTTCAATTGACCGAAGGCGTGGAAGGCATGGTGCACGTCAGCGAAATAAGCGCAGACAAGCGGATCGAGCATCCGCAGGACGTGCTGCGAGCCGGGCAGGTGGTGCAGGCCCAGGTGATCGAGATCGATCGTGAGAAGCGCCAGTTCCGACTGAGTATGAAGCGATTGATTCCGACCAGTCTCGATGAATATCTTGCCGAGCATCACGAAGGCGATGTGGTGACAGCACGCATCATCGATATTCAGCAGGATGTGGCGCGGGTAGAGCTTGGTCTTGGGATTCATGCAACCTGCAAGATCCCGAGTCGCTCAGCTGCTCCAAGCCAGGGCGATGCGGGTGCAGCGAAGGTCGACCTGTCCTCGCTTAGCAGTATGTTGAAGGCGCGATGGAAGGGCGAGACATCCACGCAGGCGAAGACAGACGGAGCGCCGGCACCTGGGCAGATCCGCAGCTTCAAGCTGGTAAAGCTGGATGCAGCAGCCAAGCAGATCGAAGTGGCTCTCGCCAGCTAGATACTCGTTGTCGTGAGTCGGGCCGGTCCTTAATTCTCGCCTTGTGAGTTGTTGAAAGAGGCGCGGTAACGATATCATCCGTTGGTTGCTGCACCGGCTTTGAGCCTTGATGCTTAATGGTGAGTGACACTCTTCCGAGGTGTGCCCGAGCCGTGATGCCCAACGATTTTCACAAATCACTTCCTGCCTGTGTTGCCGGCTTTCTCTTACTGCTGGCCGGCGCGATACTCGCCCCGAACGACCAACTGTATGCCGAAGTGCGATTGCCGCACATGCTGAGCGATCACGCCGTGTTGCAGAGACAGGCCCCAATCCACATATGGGGATGGGCAGATCCTGGTGAGAAGGTGTCGGTCACTTTCCGCGACCAGCACGCAGCCGCGACTGCGGATGCTCTTGGCCAATGGAGCGTGTACCTCATGCCGGAGAAGGCGGGCGGTCCGTACACGATGCAGATTGCAGGCTCTAACACGATCACGTTGAGTGACCTGCTGGTTGGTGACGTGTGGTTCGCGTCCGGGCAGTCGAACATGGAAATGCCGCTGAATGGTTTTCCGGGAAATGCCGTATTGAAGAATGCTGCGCAGGAGATTGCAAATGCCAACCATCCTGATATTCACCTGCTTCTGATTCCGAAAAAGCCTTCACAATATCCGCTGGAAGACGAGCCGGCGACCTGGACACAGTGCACGCCAGAAACGGCGGCAAGCTTCTCTGCCGTGGGCTACCTGTTCGCACGCGACATAGCGGCGAAGGAGCATGTACCGATCGGCGTGATCGATTCAACATGGGGCGGAACACCTGCGGATACCTGGGTGAGCATGGACGGGATTGCTACCGATGCTTCACTGATGCCAGTGTTCTCCGAATGGGCGAAGCGAGCGGACAAGCAGCCACAGGATGCTGCGATGGCAGCAGCGGAGAAGCGAGAGGATGCTGCGGCTGTTGCGGCGAACCAGCCGAAGCCGAAACATGCATGGCATCCCAACCTGGATTCGTGGGCGCCGGCTGCGCTGTTCAATGGGATGGTGGCGCCGGCGACGCCGTTCACGATCAAGGGCGCGATCTGGTACCAGGGCGAGACCAACAGCC
Organism: uncultured Ktedonobacteraceae bacterium; assembly: GCA_964657395.1. Lineage (GTDB taxonomy): Bacteria > Acidobacteriota > Terriglobia > Terriglobales > Acidobacteriaceae. Next base: position 14,041 of record CAZZUX010000001.1, on the reverse strand, counting down.
CGCCAGCGCGTGCGGTGCTTTATCACCGCCTGTTTTCAACACTGATCACCGACTGGCGCCAACAGTGGCAGCAGGGTGACTTTCCTTTTCTGTTTGTGCAGATCTCGAGCTTCAAGTCGACGCCGGAAGAAGACTGGGGCATGCTGCGGGATGCGCAAAGACGGACGCTCGCGCTCACGAACACAGGCATGGCGGTAACGATTGATGTGGGTGATCCGGACAACGTGCATCCGCCGGACAAACAGACAGTGGCTGAACGGCTGGTGCTGAATGCGCGGGCACTCGCGTATGGCGAGACGCTCGAGTATGCAGGCCCGCTCTTCCGGCAGGCGACCATTGAAGACGCTGGTATGCGCGTGTGGTTCGATCACACGGCAGGCAAGCTGGTGGCTGCGCAAGGATCATCCGCGGGATCGCTGCCGGGCTTCGAGATTGCCGGCGACGACCACAAGTTTGCTGCAGCGGAGGCGCGAATTGATAACGACACAGTGTTGGTTACTAGTGCTGCGGTGCCGAAACCTCGCTATGTGCGATACGCCTGGACGAATGCTCCGCAGGCGTCCTTGTTCAACAAGGCCGGCCTGCCTGCTTCAACCTTTACATCTGAAAACCAGGTGCCTGCGCGCTGACGCTGCGTGTAAAGCTCGACACCACCCTAGTGTTCCAAGGACTGATGAAACATATGCTTCTGCTTAGATTACATACGCTGGCGCTCTGCACGCTTGCCGCCCTGATGACCGCGGCCAATCCCATGTTTTACAGCGCAGCGCAGACGATTACGGCGGAGGATGTTACCAGCTATACGGGCTCGTATGGACCGTACAGCGGGATCTTCATCGCCGGCGGCCCGGGGTTGGCTAAACCGATTCCGGACCATGACACGATCCTGAAAGCCGGTGCAACGTGGACGATGTCGGCCTGGGTGTATTCGGCCGAAGAAGCAAGGGGACCGATGCTGGTTGCGGGTGTCGGTGATCCGGTGGCGGAAGACTCGCGCTACTTCGCGATCATGGATGGGAAGCTAGCGCTCCGGCTTGGAGAAGACAACGTGCTGAAGACCAGCACTGCCTTGGCTCCTGGGAAGTGGCATCTGGTAGCAGCAACGTCGGATGGGACCGGTGCAGGCAGCGCCGTGATCCGGCTCTACTGCGATGGCGTTGAACTGGTGGATGGCAAGCTGCTGCTTGGCGCGGTGAGTCCTGTAATCGAGTTGGCGCCGGCGGTGTCCGGATGGCCACCGCAAGAGCCGGACATGCCAAATCTCGGCCCACACTTTCATGAGCCATATGCAGTCGGCCCACACTTCAGCGGGAAGATCGCGAACTTCAGCGTAGAGCGCGCCACGCTTGATGCTGCTGCGGTGAAGGCGATGTTCCAGCAGAAGCCGGACTTTGCGACGGTGATGTTCGAAGAGGGATCGAAGCCGTGGCCGCTGCAGACACGACAGCAGGCAGGCTATCACGCACCGCAGGATCCGGCGACGCTGCCGAAGTCGGCTGCACCCTTCAGTGCGGCTGTGGCTGCGCCCTTGCCGCCGGCGCGAACAACACTTGAGAAGGATGCGGAGAACCGATGGACGCTTGTTGGCGGATGGATGCTGGCCGAAGCGCCGAAGGTGGCGGCAGATGGCGCGTCAATAGCAACAAGTGGATTCCATCCTGAGAAAGCCAGCTGGATGGCGGCGACGGTGCCGGGCACGGTGCTGACGACGATGATCGACCGGGGCGTATACCCGGATCCGGATTATGGGCTGAATAATCTTGCGATTCCTGAAAGTTTGAACAAGCAGGACTACTGGTATCGGTCGGAATTTGCCGGGCCGGAGAGTGGTAAGGATCAGCACTATACGTTGGTGTTCGACGGGATCAATTACGCTGCGGACGTATGGCTGAACGGACATGAACTGGGGACCGTGAAAGGTGCGTTCATCCGCGGAACGTTTGATGTGACGGGCATATTGAAGCCGGGTGAAGCGAATGCTCTTGCTGTCAAAATCTCGCCGCCGCCGCATCCGGGTATTCCGAACGAGGAGTCGATTCGCGGCGGGCCCGGCGAGAATGGCGGCAGCATGGTGATCGACGGACCGACGTTCGTGGCGACCGAGGGTTGGGACTGGATTCCGGCCATTCGTGACCGTGACAGTGGCATTTGGCAGCCGGTGCATCTGCTGGCATCCGGTGCGGTGAAGATAGGCGATCCGAATGTAGTCACAACGCTGCCGCTGCCGGATCGAAGCAGCGCCAAAGTAAACGTGACTGTGCCGCTTAGTAATACGTCGAGTGCAGTCGTGACGGGATTGCTGACGGCTTCGTTTGAGGGTGGAGTTGCCATAAAGAAGGAAGTGAAGCTGGCACCGGGAGAGAACTTGATCGAGCTGACGCCGGAGGAGTTTGCCGGGCTGAATGTGCAGCAGCCTCGATTGTGGTGGCCCAACGGTTATGGCAAGCCGGAGTTGTACCACTTGAAGCTGGGGTTTGATACAGGCGGCATCGCGTCGGACACGAAGACAGTACAGTTCGGCATGCGCGAGGTGACTTACGAAGTGAGCCTGCTGGATAACAGCGGTCATTTGCGGCGCGTGGAATATGCGCCGTCAGCAGCACGGAATACGAAGGCTTCGGTCGTGGATGTGAGCCATGACGGCATGCATGAGATCCCGGGCGGTTGGGTGTCGTCGATCGCGAAGGGTGCGGATGATTCACCCGCATTCAAGGCTGACAGCGACATGGGTGCGGCGCCATATTTCGTGCTGAAAGTGAATGGAGTGCGCATTGCGGCGCGCGGTGGCAACTGGGGCATGGATGATTCGCGCAAGCGGGTTTCGATGGAGCGGCTGGAGCCGTATTTCCGGCTGCATCGCGATGCGAACGTGAACATCATCCGCAACTGGGTGGGGCAGAATACCGAGTCGACGTTCTTCGATCTTGCGGATAAGTACGGGCTGATGGTGTGGAATGATTTCTGGGATTCCACACAGGATTACAACGCGGAGGTGGAAGACCCGGCGCTGTTTCTTGCAAATGCGAAGGACACGATTCTGCGCTTCCGCAATCATCCATCGATCGTGATGTGGTGCGGCAGGAATGAGGGTGTGCCGCAGCCGATTGTGACGGATGGTCTGGATCGGCTGACGCATTCGCTCGATGGAACGAGGTTCTACTCGCCAAGTTCAAACCGGGTGAATCTGCAGGATAGCGGGCCTTACAAGTATCAGAATCCGGCAGATTATTTCACGAAGCTGAACCATGGTTTTTCAGTGGAGACGGGAACACCGTCGTTCTCGACGCTGGAGTCGTTTCAGCACTGGATTCCAAAAGCAGACCAGTGGCCCGTGAGCGACACATGGGCTTACCACGACTGGCATCAGCAGGGGAATGGCGATGCTGCGCCCTTCATGAAGCAGATTGAAGAGGCTTTCGGAGCGCCGGGCAGCCTGGAGGATTTTGAGCGGAAGGCGCAGATGCTGGATTATGTGGATCATCGCGCAATTTTCGAAGGGATGAATGCGCACCTGTGGTCACCGAATAGTGGACGCATGCTGTGGATGACACAGCCGGCGTGGCCAAGCAACATGTGGCAGATTCTGAATTCGGACTACGATACGCAGTCGTCGTTCTACGGAACGATGAAGGCATGCGAGCCACTGCATGTGCAGCTGGATTTATCGAACTTCAATATCGCTGTTGTTGACACGACGCCAGAGGCTGCGGCGGGCCTGACGGTTTCGGCGAAAGTCTACTCGCTGGACAACAAGGTGCTGCTGAGCAAGGACACAGCAGTGGATGCGAAGGCGGACGCGATGACGCCGGTATTCCAGCTTGAGCTTGCGCCGTACCTGCAGAATGTGGCGCTGGTCGAGCTGCTGCTGAAGGACCACAGCGGGAAGCTGGTCTCGCGCAATGTGTATTGGCTCGCAGCGAAGACCGGTACGTACCGCGAGCTGAGCCGGATGCCAAAAGCTACGTTGTCGGCTACTGCAAAGGCGACGGCCGCAAATGGTGAAACGGTAATCCAGGTGCGGCTGCAGAATAGCGGCAGCACGGCCGCACTGGCGACGAAGTTGACCTTGCAGCATGCTGCGGCTCCTGCGGGTGCTGGTGGCGATACTCGGATTCTGCCGGCTTATTACAGCGAGAACTATGTGTCGCTGATGCCGGGCGAGTCGACGGAGATCTCGATTGCGGCCCCTGAGAGTATGAGCAAAGGTGGGATGAAGGTGGGTGTGCGTGGCTGGAATGTGGCACAGACGACAGTTGCAGTGGAGTAATTCTTCTGACTTTGTGCCTGATTTGTATGAGCGTCGCGCTGCTTACTTGTGGACGGTTTCCAGCGCAGGCGTGACAATCGCTTCAGCTATCTATGCGAAGGTTCAAATATCTCGACACGTTGACGCTGGCGTTTGTTGTGGTGCTGCTGATTTCGAACCTGGTAGGGCCCAAGATATGTCAGCTCGGGCCGCTTCAGGTTTCCGGCGCGCAACTGCTGTTCCCCGTGACCTACATCTTCGGCGATGTTTGTACCGAGGTGTATGGCTACTCGGCTTCAAGACGAGCGATCTGGCTGGGCTTTTTTGCGATGGCGTTGCTGTCGATCATGGGAGCGATTGCAGTGGCGCTGCCTGCGGCGCCGGCCTACAAGGATCAGCAGGCATTTGAGACAGTGTTCCGGCTGGTCCCGCGTTTTGCTATCGCAAGCCTGGTCGCATACTGGGCTGGCGAGTTCACCAATTCCTACACACTGGCGAAGATGAAGGTGTTGACGCGCGGCCGCTGGTTATGGAGTCGCACCGTCGGCTCGACACTCACGGGCCAGGCAGTCGACACGGCACTGGTGATTCTTATTGCGTTCTGGGGCACGCCCGCCCGGACGATCGTGAGCATCATCGTGTCTTCCTACCTGACGAAGGTGGCGTATGAAGTGCTGGCGACCCCATTGACCTATGCAGTGGTGAATTTCCTGAAGAAGCAAGAGGGAGCGGATGCGTTTGATGAGCATTCGAATTTCAATCCATTCGCGGTGAACGCGTCGGCCGTGGTGATTGAGACGGAGGTGCCGAGCTAGCTTGCAGACAACGATGCGCGCGGTCGGTGTGAGGCAGCCGGGTGGCCCCGAACAGCTGGTGGTGGTCGAAGCGCCGATGCCTTTATTTCGGGAAGACGAGGTATTGATCCGAGTTGCGGGGGCCGGGCTCAATCGCGCCGACGTCCATCAGCGACAAGGGAACTATCCGCCGCCTGCAGGAGCGTCAGAAACGCTTGGGTTGGAGGTATCCGGTCAGATTGCTGCTGTCGGCTCGGCAGTAGCTCGATGGCAGGTCGGCGACCGGGTGTGTGCGCTGTTGGCCGGAGGTGGTTACGCCGAGTATTGCGCGGCGCCCGCAGCGCAGTGTCTGCCGGTGCCTGCGGAGATGGCGCTGGTGGAAGCTGCTGCTCTACCGGAGGCGGCGTTTACGGTATGGGCCAACCTGTTCCATCAGCCGCTGGTACAACCCGGGGAGATACTGCTGGTGCAGGCGGGTACGAGCGGCATTGGCAGCTTTGCGATCCAGGCGGCGCGGTACCTGGGCGTGCGTGTGGCTGCGACGGCTGGTAGCGAAGCGAAGCTGAAAATGTGCCGCGAGTTAGGTGCCGAGGCGGCGTTCTCGTACAAGGGTGACTGGGTTGCCGAGGCAAAGGCATGGTCGGCGGGCGTCGATGTGATCCTGGACATGATCGGCGGCGACTACTTCGCGAAGCACATGGAATTGCTTGCTGAGCACGGACGCCTGATCCACATCGCCTTCGCGCAGGGTGCGAAGGTGGAGCTTGATTTGCGGAGACTGATGGCGAAACGATTGGTAGTCACGGGTTCCATGCTGCGTGTACGGCCCGCGGCAGAGAAGGGCCAGCTGCGGGATGCAATGGAGGAGAGGCTATGGCCGGCGGTGGTGAAAGGCTCAATCAGGCCTGTAGTGGACCGCATCTTCTCGATGGAACAGGCTGCAGATGGGCATCGGTATTTTGACTCCGGGCAGCATGCTGGAAAGATCCTGTTAGCGTTTTTATAAAGCAGCAAATAGAAAAGCCCTGCTTGCTGGCAGGGCTTTTTATGCAGGATTGAAGCTCGCTCAGGCGCTGAAGGAGGAGCCGCAGCCGCAGGTGCTCTTGGTATTTGGATTTTCGAACTTAAAGCCGGCGGCCTCAAGAGTCTCGACATAATCGACGACGCATCCGTTCAGATACATGAGGGAGGTGGCATCCACAAACACCTTCATGTCGTCGAAGGGAAAGACTTTGTCCATCATGCCCTGCTGGTTCTCAAAGGACATGGAGTATTGGAAGCCGGAACAACCGCCGCCGACCACGCCGATGCGCAGACCGGCTGGCAATGGGTCCTGGGTCGCCATAATCTCGCGTACCTTAGCGATGGCAGAGTCAGTCAAGACGAGCGGGGCAGTCTTCACCGCGGGGCTTTCAGCATTTACAAGTGGTTGTGCGATTGTGGCCATGTGTATCTCCCTGGCTGGTACAGACTTTCCTTAGTGTATGTCGCTGGGCGGCGCTATACAAGCGCCTGAGTGAGCAGCATGCTTCCAAGTGCCTGCCTGGTGAATAGGATGAGCGATCCGGGCCCGAGGCTTCAAAAACCTGTATGACTATTTCACCGTGACCTTTGGAGCGATTTTGGCGTACTCCGTTCCAGTGACGAGGCCTTTGCTGACGAGTTGACGTGCGGAGGAATAGGGACGTCTTTCGACGATTTCGCCGGCCTTCTTGAGTGAAATACCGGGAAGTGTGGCAAGCGTGATTCTTGAGGCTGAATTGAGATCGATCAGCGGGGCTTTTTCTTTCATTCCCTGCCTTACACCAGCTGCCAGGTTACCGGCCTGGCGGGTGGCGATGACGGCTGCTGCCTGGGCAGCAACTACTGCCTGCTTGGCACCCTGCTTCGCCTCAACCGTTGCTCTGGCGGCGGCACGCTGAACCTGCTGGTCTGTCGGCGGCGCGGGATTGCAGGCGGTGAGTGCTGCTATGAGAGTCATGCACCCGAGTATGGAGGCTGCAACCCGGAGAGTCCGGGGCGGGCGATTGTCTTTCGCTTGATTCAACAAAAAGTTATATGCCACCTTTGCCTCCGGAACTCTGTGCCTTCAAGTAGATGCAGAAGCCGTTGTTGCGGGCTTGCGAAAGGTTTCCCGAAGTGGATAGTAACGCGAAAAAGTGCTGCTTCTCCTCTTCCCCTGAGCATTGAGGAAGGACTATAGTTCTGGACCGAACGGCCCCTGGCTCTGCTCGGCCCGCTGTAATGGGACCCCTCCGAGTGCTGGGACCGGCTCAAACTCTGTTCCGAGGTGATTTATGCATATCATGCCAATTCTCTGGATAGCGTGGGCCGGACTGGTGACTGTCCTGCTGGCCCTCCTTGTATATCGTGGCACTCTTACCCGCTACGAAGAAGATTGTCTTTTTCTAGACGACTGTGCCAATCAGCAGAAAGAGGAACAGCAGCGCATCCTGACCAAACTGCGCAAGGTACAGCCGGCGCTGAAAGTGATGGCGGTGGGTGCGTGCACCATGACTGCGGCAATCCTGGGGTTGTATGTCTGGGATGCCATCCGCTCCTTCTATATATAGCCGCTGCCGTACCAATTGCCAGGAGCTATTTCGAGTCAGCCGCCGGGACAGAGGATGGCCTGGCGGTTCCCTCCTGGAGGGTGCCGACCGCTGCGATGTCGACATGGACCTCCTTGTCATACCGCGTAAGGCCGGAGCTTGGGTTTTTCAAACCCCACTTCACGTACGGCACAACAAAGTGCGATTCCGCAGTGACATCGTGACCTTTGACATTGAGCTTGAGCGTCAGCTCGATGGGATGATCCATACCTGCGAGCGTAACCGTGCCTTTCGCGTCGACTGTCTGTTCGCCGTCGCCTTCTTTCAGACCCTGTATCGAGGTCGGATGGAAGATGATGGCGGGGTACTTGCCGCTGTTCAGCACATCCTTTTGCCATTTCGCTGTCCGAGTCGCATCGTCGGTCTGCTTACCGTCTACGAATTTGCCTGACTGGACGGCACCGCTGCCGGCGTCTATTTCGATCTCACCCTGAGCCACACCCGTCTTCGGATCAGCGATCACTTCCCCACCGTTCAACTTAAAATTGCCATGCAGCTTGCTCAACAGGCTTCCGACGCTCCACTCGATCCGCGTCTTTTCGGGATCAAGGTGCAGGGCGAGTGTGTGGGTAACCGGCGGCGTACCGGCAGATGTCTGGGCTGTAAGCGCGCATAGGCCGGGAGCAAAGAGAGGGATCAGGATGAGTAAAGCTGCAGGAAAGGAGACGCGGCGGCTCCTGTTCAAAGTATTGGGGCTTAATCCCGGGGGCATGGTTCGATCTCCTCTGTTGCCGGCAGCAGGTGCATCGCTGCTAAGAGTGCATCTGTCAGCAATGCGTTGCAATGGATGGCCGGCGAGGTTCGGCACTGAAGCTTAAGAGGAAAGACTCTAGTCGGTAGCCAGGCTGAGCTGGTGGCGGACGTCTGCACCGCGGACCCAGAAGATGACATCCATAGCGATGTTGGTTGCGTGATCCGAGATGCGCTCAAGGTTGCGGGCGATGATGATGGCATTCAAGGCCTGCAAACTTGAACCGGAATCCTTCAGCATCACTTCGGTCAGGTCTTCGTGAGCCATCCGGTTCATTCGATCGATCTCATCATCCATCTCTATGACAGTTTCGGCGGTGAGTGCATCGCCTTCGAGCAAAGCCTGGATTGCTTTACGGATCATGCGACCTGCGAAGGCACCCATGCCTCCGACATCGATAGGCAAATGGACTGCGTCAAATTCCATAAGATCGACGGTTCGCTGAGCGATGCTCATCGATTGATCGCCGATACGCTCAAGGTCGCTGTTGATTTTGATTACGGCGAGCAGGAAGCGGAGGTCGATAGCCATAGGCTGCTCTTTGGCCAGCAGTTCGTACGCCATCTCATCTACTTCGCGGTGAGCCAGGTTAATGGCAGCCTCGTTCTCGAAGACGTACTCACACAGGCCGCGATCGCGCTGCAGGTAGGCTTCCACCGACGACTCAGCAGCCTGCTGGGCCAGGGCAGCCATGGCAAGCAGCTTGTTCTTCAAGGCATCGAGTTGCTGATGGAAATTTACACGCGGCACAGGTCTGACTCCCAAACGATTCTCTCCCAGTACTGAGGCTGTTTAAACCAAAAAAGATGTTGATGCATCAGAAGTTGTACTCGACCGTTTGGGCAGGACAACCGTTTCGGGTCGTTAATCACGTGCGAAGAAAAAAGGGGTGAGCAGGAGCTGCGGTGTGTTGGCTGCCTGCTCTCAAAGGCTGCGTCCTTTACTCGGGACGCATAAAATTCAAACCGCACGTTCAGCCAGCTTGTTCAGTATCTTCCGGCTTCTTCTCGAAATGCTCGGTCACTTCTTCCACGCCCTTGTAACCGGCAACTGCGGCGATGCCTTCGGTGACGATAGACGCATTGGGGTCCAGTTTCTTCACTCCTTCCACTGCGACGACAGCTCCGGCAAGTTCCTCGAAAATACCCATAACTCTCTCCTTCACGATGAGACTGCAAAGCCAACCCGCTTCCGGGATTGCGACTGAAGCATAGCACGCCGCCCGCTTCAAGCCTGCGGTGAAGAAAATGCATCCCATTTGGCTGCAGACTGCGCAGACAGAGCCTTCCGGCCCGATTGCAGATGATTGGAGACTCCGCTGTTGAGAGCCTTGAAAAGCCGGGCTGACACTGGAGCCAGATGGCTGCTTCCCTCGTGAATTGTATCTTTTGTTACATAATGGATCAGGACTTGACATGCCAGAAAAGAAACAGCCGCCCCGCACAACTACAGGTGTTTCAGGGCTTGACGACATTCTTCATGGAGGCCTTCCCAGCGGGCAAATGTACCTGCTGGAGGGCAACCCAGGTACGGGTAAGACGACGATCGCTCTTCAATTCATACTTGAGGGCGCCAGGCAGAAGGAGCGCACGCTGTATGTGACTCTTTCCGAATCGAAGGCGGAACTGGAGTCCGCCGCTGCTTCGCATGGCTGGTCGCTCGATGATGTAGAGCTGGTTGAGTTCGTTCCAGAAGAAGCCGCGCTGAATGCAGAAGACTCTTACACGGTGTTCCATCCGAACGAAGTAGAGCTTGCCAGCACCATCAAGAAACTGATTGAAGAGATTGAGCGTGTGCAGGCACAGCGGGTAGTGCTGGACTCCTTGTCGGAGCTGAGGCTGCTGGCAGCAGAGCCGGTGAAGTATCGGCGGCAGCTGCTGGCTCTGAAACGATATTTTGCAGGCCGCGGAATGACGACACTGCTGCTGGATGATCGCAGCGGCGAAGGCAGTGATGTACAGCTGCAATCGATCGCGCATGGAGTGATCCGGCTGCAGAAGAATCCTCGCAGTTACGGCATTACCCGGCGGCAGATGGAGGTGCTGAAGGTTCGCGGGTCCGGCTTTCGCGAAGGATTGCATGACTACAACATCAGCGCCGACGGGCTCGAGATTTTTCCCCGCCTGGTCGCAGCCGAACATCCTGCCGACTTCCAGGAAACGCTGCTTCCGGCCGGAACGCCGGGACTGGACGCCATGTTCGGCGGTGGCGTGGATCGGGGATCAAGCACACTGATTGTCGGCCCGACAGGGGTAGGCAAATCCTCGGTCGTGATGCAATACGTCGTCGCTGCCGCTTCTCGCGGCGAACGGGCAGTGTTGTACTCCTTTGATGAGTCTGTCCGGAGTTCATGTATTCGCGGACAGTCTCTCGGATTGAACATCAACGAGCAGATAGCGAATGGAAGGTTGTCGCTGAAGCAGATTGATCCGGCCGAGTTGAGCCCGGGCGAGTTTGTGTCACAGATACGCCGTGCTGTGACTGTTGATCGGGCACGCGTGATCGTCATTGATTCCCTGAATGGCTTTCTTCATGCGATGACGGGTGAATCGGATCTGCCGCTCCAATTGCATGAACTGCTTACCTTCCTGGGTGCTCGCGGCGTGGCAACGTTCCTGGTGATGACGCAGCATGGCTTTATGGGGGAGACGCGGACCCAATCAGATGTCAGCTACCTGGCGGACAACGTATTGCTGATGCGGTATTTCGAAAACGAAGGATCCGTTCAGCGGGCATTTTCGGTCATCAAGAAGCGAAGCGGTGCACACGAAACGTCCATTCGCGAGCTGAAGCTGGGGAACAATGGGCTGGAGATTGGTGGGCCGCTTACCCAGTTCCGCGGCATTCTGAGTGGCACTCCCGACACGCGACCTGTGCTGCAGACTTCGCCCACAGTGCAGGACGAGCAATCCTAGCGTGCCAATGCGTGTGGACCATCTGAAGGTGCTGGTGATTGCACCCGTCGGCCGCGATGCCCGGCTCATCTGCGAGGCTCTCGCAGGAGCGGGAATACTTGCGGAAGCTGAACGAACGGTCGAGAGCGTCATCAGCATACTTGATAAGCAGTTTGTGGGCGCGCTGCTGATCACGGAGGAGATGCTGCCTCCGGAGACGATCGACAAGCTGTCAAGCCAGTTAGTCCGGCAACCTTCATGGTCGGATCTACCAGTTCTGATACTTACAGTCGGTGGATCCGCCACGACACTTTCACGCAAACGAGAGCAGGACCGCCTTCCACTTGGCAGCGTGACTCTGCTGGAGCGTCCGATCCGCATGGCCACTCTGATCAGCAGCGTACGGTCTGCCCTGCGTTCCCGCAATCGGCAGTACCAGGTGCGCGATACGCTGATCGAAAGAGACATGGCAGAAGCTGCACGGCGAAACAGTGAGAGCCGGCTGCTGTTGGCGATTGAGACGGCAAAGCTCGGTGCGTGGGAATTGAATGTGACCACGGGCGCCCTGGATGCTTCAGCCACCTGCCGACAGCATTTTGACTGGGACACAGGAGCGACACTGAGCCGCAGAGATGCGATGGACAGGGTGCATCCTGAGGATCGCACCGAAGTCGCGGACAAACTCGAGGCCACGGTCAAAACCGGTTTGCCCTACGCAGCGGAATACCGGGTGGTCTGGAAAGACGGCAGTGTGCACTGGATCGCTGCAAGTGGACGGCTGCTGGAAGGTGGCCTGAGCCGCAGCAATGGATCAGGAAACGGCCTGCACCACCAAGTGAGAATCGCCGGCGTGACCTTGGACATCACAGAACGAGTGTTGTCAGAGGCGGCGTTGCGCAATGCAGACAAACTCGCACTGGTTGGCCGGCTGTCCAGTTCGATTGCTCATGAAATCAACAATCCGCTGGAAGCTGTGACGAACCTGTTGTACCTGCTGGATCACTCGGAGCTGGGAGGGTTGGAGAGAGAGTACGTCAACCTGGCACAACGAGAACTGGCGCGTGTCTCTGACATCACTGCACAGACGTTGACCTTCAACCGGCAGCAGAATACTCATGAGAATGCTGTACTCACGAAAATACTCGACTCCGTCCTGGCGCTCTACCAGGGTCGACTGACGACTTCGAACATCCAGGTCGTCCGTAAGTACAGTTATGAACAACCTATTCTTTGCTATCCCGGAGAGTTACGGCAGGTATTTACAAACCTGATTGCAAACGCTTTCGACGCGACACGACGCGGGGGCCGGATCATTATCCGCGAGAGGCTAGCCTGCGATACAAATTCAGCACGCCAGGGCATAAAGATAACGATTGCTGACACAGGTTCCGGCATGTCGAGCGAGGTGAAGAAACGTATCTTCGAGGCGTTCTATTCAACCAAGGGCAACAATGGAACGGGATTAGGATTATGGATCAGCCGCGGCATCATTGAGAAACATAAAGGTACTCTGCGTTTCAGTACCTCGACCAGCGAAGAACATCATGGGACAGTATTCACGATTTTTCTGCCGATTGATCTCCAGTGACTTCCGGCCAGACAAATGATGATTGGAGAACTCCTGTGAACCGCCGGAAGCCCATCGTTGTCGTAGGCAGTATCAACATCGATCTTGTGTCGGTGACGAGCAGGATCCCTCGCGCAGGTGAGACCGTGCTGGGAAGCAGTTTTCAGACTTACCACGGCGGCAAGGGGGCGAATCAGGCGGTTGCCATCGCCAGACTTGGCTATCCGGTGAGGCTGATCGGGCGCCTCGGGGACGATGCTTTCGGCGTTCAACTGAGAACACATCTGGACGAGAGCGGTGTCAGCACGGAAGGTGTGTTGAGCATCGACGGCAGCTCTGGAGTTGCGGTCATTACTGTCTCGGCGGCAGGCGAAAACAGCATCGTCGTAACGCCCGGAGCGAATGCAAAAGTCACGCCCGAGGATCTTGATAGGAACATGGAAATTCTGAGAAGGGCCGGCATGGTCCTGACCCAGTTGGAGATCCCACTCGAGACCGTCGAGTGCCTGGCTAACATCTGTCACAAGGAAGGCATTCCCATAGTCCTGGATCCAGCGCCGGCAGCAGCTCTCCCCGGTTCGATCTTCAGCAAGGTCACCTGGCTTACTCCTAATCAATTGGAGGCCGCTTCTCTTCTTCATGAAACTCCGGAAATCGCTGAAGAGATGAAGCCGCACGAAGTGGCCTCGCGCATTCTTGATCGAGGTTGCCGCGGCGTGGTCCTGAAGATGGGTCGACACGGCGCGTTGCTGCAGACTCAAGAAGGTTTGCGCGAATTTGCAGCCGCCTTTCCTGTCGAGGCGATCGACACAACCGCGGCTGGCGACGCTTTCAACGGCGGTTTTGCAACTGCATTGATGTCTGGAAAGACACCCGCTGAGAGCGTTCGCTTTGCAGCTGCTGTAGCAGCACTGTCGGTGATGCGCGCAGGCGCCCAGGCTTCCATGCCTACTCTTGCAGAGACAGAGCACTTTCTTGAACGACAGGCGAATGGCCAAGAAGTTTATTGAACTTTGCAAAAGGCGTGGCGCATCCTGCGCCCTTGCTTAAGCACCCATTGCTATGCTGATGTTTAGAGTCGCTCCCTGCTGAGGCGCATTGGTGGACCTGACCGGGATCGAACCGGTGACCTCTTCCATGCCATGGAAGCGCGCTCCCAGCTGCGCCACAGGCCCAC